>DAIDTM010000449.1 GCA_027457205.1 Anaerolineae bacterium
TGGGACGATTGCTCTGGCTCGCGACGCCGCTGTTCGCGGCAGTCTCAAAGAAAAAGCGAGTCGGCAAATCGGCGAAGAAGAAAACGCCTAGCGCGCTGGCTCGACCTCAAGTCCAGCGCGCGAAGAAACCGGCGCGTCCCGCGCCCCGTCCGTCGGCGCGCAAGCAATTGGCGTCCGCAAAGAAGGGCGCGCCGCGTGACCGCACGGCTCCGCCGGCAAAATTGCCGGTCAAGCCCGCGCCCGCTGTCCCGGCGGAACCGGCAGCACCCTTGCCCAAGCCGGTTGCGCCGGTGGGTCGCCCGATTCTGCTTTCGCCGGAGCAAGGCAAGTACGCCGATAGCGTCAATCCCAAGTTTCGATGGCTGTCGGTGGGCGGCGCGACGCGGTACGAAGTGGCGTGGGGTCAAGACCCCACTCTAACCAAGGGTTACGCCGTTATCTCCATGGCGACCGAAGCGGCGGTCCCGGTGGAAAAGCCGCTGTCGATAGGTGTGGTCTATTACTGGCGCGCGCGCGGCGGGAACGAAGCCGGCTGGGGTCCGTGGTCGAACACTGGATCTTTCAGCGTGGTGGAGGAACCGGAATAACGCCGGCAGTTAAAATTCGGATCGATCTGGCGAGGAGGGTTGCATCGCGATTCCGCGGTGACGCCGCCTCGCCATTTTTTATCGGCGGAATTCTTTACAAAAACAAGAAAGTGTCTATAATGGGCGTCGCTCAAAACCCAAGTGATTCTTGAATCTTGAGGAGGCGAGTATGACGCGCATTCGATGCCGCGATAGGGGATGTGTCTTTAACAAGAATGGAGTCTGCTCCTCGGAGGAGATCGAGTACGAACCGGACGCCGGCTGCCTCACGATGGAGCCGCGCGCGGATACGGACGACGAAGAAGATGAAGACTGGGAAGACGAAGACGAATTGGAAGAAGCAAGTCTCGACGACGAAGACGAGGACTTGGAAGAAGACGAGTGGGACGAGGACGAGGAAGGCGACGAGAACAGCGGCGAACTCGGACTGAGGCGGCGTCGGCGATGACGCCCGACGACGGCTCGACTCTTTCGATCCGACCGTTGAAAGCGTGGCGCGAGTACCTCGCCGCGGAAGAGTTGCAGCGCGCAGTTTGGCAGATGCCGGACTGGCGCGACGCAGTGCCGGCGAACCTGATGGTCACGGTGAACAAGAACGGCGGACTTGTCCTCGGCGCGTTTCAGCCGGACGGGCGATTGGTTGGGCTTGCTTTTGGTTTCATCGGGATGGAGGGCGCGGCGAATCAGCTCAAGCATTGTTCGCACATGCTCGCTGTCCTGCCAGAATTTCGATCCCAGGGAATCGGCGTTCGATTGAAACTCGCGCAACGCGCGGAGACGCTGGCGCGCTGCATCGATTTGATGACGTGGACGTATGATCCGCTCCAAGCGCGCAATGCGAACTTGAACCTCACGCGCCTCGGCGCGATCGCGCGGCGATACGTTGTGGACGCTTACGGCGAGATGACCGACGGCTTGAACGCCGGGCTGGCGTCGGACCGATTTGAAGTTGAGTGGTGGCTGAACGCGCCGCGCGTACAAGCGTGCGTCGCCGGTCAGCCGCTTGTTTTTGATTGGGAAATTCTAACGCGCGGCGGCGCGCAGTCCGTTTTCCGCGTCCGCATCGACGAGCAGGGCTTGCCGCGGATCGACGGCGCAGAGGAGCTGCGCGGCAAGCCGCTGCTCGTGGAGATTCCGGCGAATCTTGGCGCGCTGAAAGCCGCATCGCTCGATCTGGCGCGCGAGTGGCGCGCTCGCACGCGCGACGTTTTCCAGCGCGCCTTTGCCGCCGGCTACGCCGCGATCGGGTTCGTGTCCGCGACGCGGGAAGGACATCCGCGCGCGGCATACGTCCTCAGTCGCGCGCCGGTGGAACGGTAGAGACAAAACCGTTTGACACCTGTACGCGTCGTCCGGTATAATAAAGCCGCAAAGCTCCAGACGCGTGGGAGAACAGTGGCTAGATAAAAGGGCATGGGGTTTTGAATTCCCATGCCCTTTCGATTAGGCAGTCCGGGCGGAGTGTATGATTGCAGGCGATCTTTCGCTGAAAAAGCGGGTAACGCTTTCACGCTGGCAGTGGGTGCGCGCGCTCTTCATCGGCGCGGCCTTTGCCGCCGCGCTGGCGCTCATCTTCGCTTTCCAATCCGCGCCGGAACCGATTCGGCTGGAGCCGTGGCAGGTCAGTTCCAAAACTATCCTCTCGCCCGAACGCGTCACTTTCGCCAGCCAGGTGCAAACGAACGACGCGCGCTCCAAAGCGGAAGCGTCGGTGCAAGATGTCTATAGCCCGCCCGACGCGAACCTGGCGCGCGACCAAGTCCTCACCGCCAGTCACATTTTCGACTATATCGATTCGGTGCGGCACGATCCGTACAGCACCAACGAACGCAAACTAGAGTGGGTGGAAGGCATTCCCCATCTGGATTTACCGACATTGACGCTGAGCCGAACGCTCGGACTGGACGAAAACAGTTATCTGCGCGTGGTCACCGAAACGCTCTACGTGCTCGACGTGACGATGCGCGATCAAATCCGTCCCAACGACGTGTCCGCCGAGTACGCCCAAATCCCGTCGCGCGTCAGTCTCGCGCTCACCGCCGATCAAGCCGACCTGGTGACGCAATGGGTCAAGTCGCTCATCGTTCCGAACAGTTTCCCCGATCCCGCCAAAACCAACGAACAGCGCGCGCTGGCGCGCGCGCGCGTCGGCACGGTCTATCGT
>DAIDTM010000450.1 GCA_027457205.1 Anaerolineae bacterium
CGACCGCGGATACGATCATCGTCGTGCCGGGCGTGAAGAACGCGCAGCTCGCAGCCATTCACGCCGGCGACCGGGTGATCGCCAATATCCCTGACAACAACCCGGCGACGCCCGCCGCGCTGCTGCTGGCGATTCCGTCGAGTTATAGCGCAGCCGACGTGCTCACCGGCGTTGTCCTGACGAACGCGAATGGAACGATCAATCTCAAGACGGACGTTTCCAACCGCCGCGTGCTCGCCGATGCGTCGACGACCATCGTAAATATCAGCGGCAATCAACCCGCGCTGGCGACGATTGACGACGCGCAGTCCAACAGCGCGGTAATGGTCATCGGACAGCCCAGCGGCGACGCGTTCACCGCGCAAGTGCTCGCGATCGTGCAGACGAATGTTCCCGCGAGTAAATAGCGTTCAGACTCAACTGTGACACACGGCTAAACAATTCCTGAGAGCCGGTCTGAAAAGTTCTGGATCTCTCGCAAAGACGCAAAGGGTTTAGATAAATTTCTTGGCGACTTGGCGGCTTGGCGTGAGTTTTCAGACAGGTTCTGACAAGTTTCGAGACTGTAGCGCGGCCACTGACGCTCCGCCAACTCACTGCTGAGACGCGGAGAGCGCGGAGGTTTTCTCGGCGTGGCTGTGGCGCACTTCGCCACAGTCATCTGCGCCTCTGCGGTGAAATTCGGCGAGTTTTCAGTAGCCAGGCTGCACTGCAAGTTTTACCGGAAATTTACAGAGATTTCATTCAGAGTTTCGCCAGCGGCGCGACAATGACGGTAGAAATTTGACCGGAGGAAAATATGTTGAACAAAAATGGAATGATGATTTTGATCGCCGCCGCGTTCGTAATCCTCGCGCTGGGCGCGACCGCGTGCGACAGTGTACCGACCACGCTGGCGCAGGGGTTGAGCACGATCGAGCAAAATCTGCCGGCTTCGCTCGCGCCGGCGACGGACACGCCAACTCCGACGATGACGCCAACGCCTGAGCCAACCAGTCCCGCGCCGTCCGCGCGCGCGCCGCAACGCCAGGGCGTCACGCGCGCCCAGGCGCTCCAGGGATTCGCCGCGCTGCTGAAACGCTCGGGTTTGACCGGCGGCGTGGTCACGTCGAATGACGGCAGCAGCGCGCTCGGCGTCAAACTGGGCAAGACCAGCGCGCAGCTCCAGGTGGCATCGAACGCGATCATCGTCGTGCCTGGCGTGAGCAACGCGACCTTGCCCAATGTTCAAGTGGGCGACCGCGTGGTGGCGGCGATGAACGGCGGCGCGACCGGCACGGCGTCATTCCTGCTCGATTTTCCAGCCAGTTACAAAGTTGGCAACCTTGCCCTCGCCGCCGTGCAATCGAACAACGGCGGAACGCTGACGCTGCGCGTCGCGCGTGGCGGCACGCGCAAGGTAACCACCGACGCATCGACGATGGTCGTGAACCTCAACGGCGGTCAGCCCGCGCTCGGATCGGTTGGCGATTTGACGCGCGGCAACGCGGTGTTGGTGATCGGCGACAGCAGCGGCGGCGCATTCAACGCCCAAGTGATCGTCGTCTTGAGCGCAAACGTCCGCAACCTTTTGCCGAAGAGCCAGCCGCAGCCAACGCCGGGCGCGTAATGATGCCGCTCACTCGCCGCGATTTTCTGCGACAAATCGGGATCGGCGCTGCATCGCTTGCCTCCGCGTGGATTCTGGAGGGATGCAGCGCCGTCGGCATTCTTGCGCCCGCCGCGACGCGTTCCGCACCGACCGGCGCGCCGACCGCCGTGATTCCCGCGACAACACCGATGCCCGCGCCCACTCCAGCGGTTCCGCCGATCGCCGCGCGCCTGGGCGTGGACGCCAGCCGCGTGGTCGGCGCGCTCGACGCGAAACTGTGGGCGAATCTCGGCTACGATCCGATGTATTCGCTCACGACCGCGTCGACGAGTCAGCCCGCCTGGGAGTTGGTTCGCGAGAGCCGCGCGTTCCGTTACATCCGCTGCCACAATACGTTCAGCGACGGCAAGCCCGGCGCGCGCTCGGACCAGACGATGGGCTGCCGCGTTTATTCCGAAACCGCGAGCGGCGCGCCGCGTTACAACTTTCAATATCTCGATCAGGTGCTGGATACCTGGCACGCCGTGGGCTTGAAGCCGATTCTGGAAATGGACTTTATGCCGGATGCGCTGGCGGCAGGCGCTATCGTGCAGAATTACTCTGGCGGCGCGATCAACTCGCCGCGTGATTACGCGCGCTGGCGCGAAATGATCTACCAGACGGTGAAACATTGCATCGGTCGTTACGGCGCGGACGAGGTGCGGTCGTGGTATTTTGAAATCTGGAATGAGCCAGACCTGAGCCAGTATTTCATCGACGGCGCGCAGGGCGGGCTTGCCTTTACGCCAGCGCGAATGGCGCGGTTCAACCAAATGTACGATTACTTTGTCGATGGCGCGACGGCAGCCGACGCGCAGATTCGCGTCGGCGGACCGGGCTTGGCGGGACACAACGATTTCTTCAAGCTGTTTCTCGATCACATTACGAGCGGTGTGAACGCGGTCACCGGCAAGATCGGCGCGCGCGCCGATTTCATTTCGTGGCACGTCTACAACACGAACCAAGCCGTGCTGGAGAAGAATCGGCAGCGCCGCGCGGTGGTGCGTAGTTATCCCGCGCTCGCGCAGGCGGAATTGCTGCAGGATGAGTGGGGCCAAAAGTTGCGCACGGTGGAGGATGGACTGACGCCAACGGTGCTGGGCGAGTACGACGCCGCCTTCCTCTGTCGGACGATCGACAACAATTTGAACGACGCCGACGCGCGCGTGGATTTGTTTCTGCGGTGGGGGAATATCGCCAATGGTTGGCGTGCGTTCACGCGCCAGTTCGGCAGCGCGCTGGTGCCGCTGCCGATCTTTAACGCCTACACGCTGCTTGGGAAATTGGGCGCGGAGCGCATCGCCGTTGATGGCGCGCCGCTGGACGCGACGATTCGCGCGATTGCGGCGCGGAGCGGCGCGGCGACGCAAATCGTCGTCTATCGTTTCGAGGAGAACAACGCGGACGGGACGGGCGCGCCGGTCGGAGTCGAACTGATGGTCAACGGACTTGCCGGCGACTCGTTATCGATGCAGCATTACCGCATCGACCGCGAGCACGCGAACGCGTACCGCGCCTGGCTCGCGCTGAACAGCCCCAAGAATCCGACGAGCGTACAGTCCGATCAAATCGCGATGAAGGCGATGCTTGCGCCGGAATCCAGCGTCGTCGCGGTGCAGAATGGCGTCGCGCGTCTCGCGTTTGGAATGCTGCCGAACGCGATGTAGCTGATCGTGTTGGGAGGAAATGGTTCGTAGCGTCGCGCTTACATTCCGCCGGCAGCGGCTAAATCTCGTCGGCGCGCTGATCGATAAACCCCCGCGCAAACTCTACAAACTGATAGACATCCGCGAACGTCGTCGCCAGCCCAACCGAGACGCGTACCGCGCCGGTGCTCTTGTCGTCGATGCAGCGGCGGAAATCGTCCAGCGACATTCGTTCGCGATGCTGGACAAAACACGCGCTCAACTCTTCGGCGGAGATGCCGAGCGCCAGCTCGCCGCCGCCCGGATTGCAAAAGCAGCCGGTGCGGAGCGAGATGTTGACCTGATTCGCGCGTTCCTCCACCACGCGATGATCGACAAAGCGCCCGTTCGCATCGAAGAAATTCAGCGTGACTGTTCCGCCGCGCGCCTGCGTATTCACTGGACCGTAGATGCGGACGAGCGGCGCGCCGTCGTGGTGCCGCAGCGCGGTCAGTTCATCGAGCAGCCAGCCGGTGAGGCACGCGACGCGCGTGTGGATCACATCGATCCCAATGTCCGTGATATGCCGCAAGCCGATCTCGATTGCCGGCAGCGTGAGATAGTTCAGCGTGCCATCCTCGAACGCCTCTGCGCCTTCCTGCAAATAGTAGCGGTCGCCCTGTACCGAGACGACGGTGATCGTGCCGCCGGCGAACCAGGGACGGCGCAGTTTCGCCAACGCGCGCTTGCGCGCGAGCAGCGCGCCGACGCCGGTGGGATAGCCAAAGACCTTGTAGAATGACAGCACGACGAAATCGGGATGCGCTGCGCTCAAGTCAAGGCGATTGGTCGGTACGAACGCGGCGGCGTCGAGCAGCACGTCCCATCCTTTCGCGTGCGCGCGTTCGATCCATTCGAGCGAATGTTGCGCGCCGGAAAAGTTGGACTGCGCGGGATAGGCGAACAAGTTGTTGCCGCCGGCTTGCGCCTGGTTGAGCCACCCCGCCAACTTGGCATCGTCGATCCGCATGTCCGGCGGAAGGACCGGCGCGTAGGTGACGCGCGCGCCTTTTGCGCGCGCAAACTCGCGGATGCCGTTGACCGAGTTGTGATTGTCGAACGTCAGCAGGTATTGGTCGCCTGGCGCGAACGGATAGGACTCGCCGACGAGTTTGAGCGCGCCGCTGGCGTTCTGCGTGAAAACGACGGCGTATTCGTCCGGCGACGCGCGGAAGAATTCGAGCACCGCCGCGCGCGCTTGCTCGACCAGGCGCGTCATCGCGAGCGACGTGGGGTTCGTCGAGTGCGGATTGCCAAAGACATTGTTCAGCAAGAGTTCGCTGTGCGCGCGGATTTGCGAATCGGCGTACAGCCCGCCGCCGGTGTAATCGAGATAGACGTGCTGTTGCCGATCGAGCTGCGCGTACTCGGTCGCGCGCAGTTCGTCGAGCCGGCGCGTCGTTTCAAATTCGGGATACCGCTGTCGAAACGCGGTTTCGGCGTCGGCAAGCGTGAGCGGTTTGAGTTGAGTCGTCAGCATCACAGCACTCCAAGCTCAAAATTTCTAGTCCAACCTCTCGCGGGTTCAAGCAACGGGAGGCAAAAGTCATTCGTCCACGCGCGGTGGTCCTTGCTGGATCCGCGTGAGGATGCGCTTTTGCGTCGACGCGCGCCACATCGTTTCCGCGAGCGACCACATCGCTTCGTTCCACCACGTCGCGCCGGCATCCGCCCATGGCTTGACGATCGCGGCGGCGCGCCGGCGATTCGTGCCCGGCGTCTTGCCCTCCACGATAATATCGAACGGCGTGGTCGCGGCGCGGTGTTCGTCGATGAATTCTTTCATCGCGCGAATATCGGCAGGCGTGGCGTGAACGTGTTCGCCATTCTTCATCACGTTCGGCAGCAAGCCGTCGTAGCGCAGCACGCGCCGCATCGATTTGGGGCGGTTCCACGCGCCGACGACCCAGATCGGGATGCGTGGTTTTTGAATCGGTGGCGGAGGCGGAAAGAACGTCGTCTCCTTGACATGGTAATGCTCGCCGTTGTAATTGAACGGTTGCCCGCGCCACAAACCGGTGATAATGTCCAATCCCTCGTCCAATAATTCCGCGCGCGCTTTGCGATCCGTCACTTCGCCGAATTGATAGAACCCATTGTCGAGCGCGCCGAGTCCCACCGCGAGAATCACGCGTCCGTTCGACAATCGGTCGAGCGTGGCGGTTTCGCCGGCGAGTTTCCACGGACGGCGACGCGAGACCGGCGTGATCATCGTGCCGATCCGAATGCGCTTCGTGCGCATCGCAATCGCGGCGAGCGTCACCCACGCGTCGACGCCCCAGACCGGATCCCAGACGAAAAAGCCATCCCAGCCCGCGGCTTCCGCCGTGTGCGCGCATTCAGCGGCGGTGCGCGCATCACCACCCGGATAGACAAAGCCGTACTTCATCCGCATTATGGTTTCGTCTCGCGCGGCGGACGCAATCGCGCCATCATATAGATATCGGCGAACTCCCCGTCGCGAAAATCCGCGCGGACGGCTGTCCCTTCGATTTGAAAGCCGAACTTTTTGTAGAGCCGAATCGCCGGCTCGTTGTCGGTATAGACTTCCAGCTCGAGGCGAGAGAGGTTGAGCCACTTGTCCGCAAGATCGACCGCGGCTTGCATCAGCGCGGTGCCGACACCTTTGCCTTGCCAATCATCGCGCACCGCCATGCCGATTCCAGCCGCGTGCCGGCGGCGCGGTCGATTGGGGTTTGTATGCAACGCCAGTTGCCCGACGACTTCGCCGTCGACGCACGCGACAAAGCTGTACATACCCTCCAGCGGCTCGGCTAATCGCTTGCGCCACATCTCCACCGAAGGGTACGGAATTTGCAGCGTGCCCCAGATTGCTTTGGGACCGGAAAAGATTTTAGCGTATGCCTCAGCGTCGCCGGCTTCGGCGCGGCGAATGGTGATGATCATAGCGGCTGCTCAACCTCTTCAATCGACAAGATCGGTTCGTACGGTCCGGCTTTGGCGTAGTAGACGCGATAGGACGCGCCTTGCTTAAACAGCGTACCGTACTCCTCGAGGAAATTGAATTTCCTAGTCCCAATCTTGATGACATACACCGCGCCGCCATGCGCGGAGGTCGTTCGCTTGACCGTCGCGTTACCTTCCGCGACGCGCACTGCCGCGTCGCCAAGTTGGTTGGCGCGCTGCCGTGACGCAAAGTACGCCCCCAGCATAATCGCGATAGGAATCGCGAAGGCGGCTAGTAGAATGACAAGGTTTGCTGGGTCGCCGAGAATCTGTGCGCGTGTCGCCCCGTTGGACAGGTAGCCATAGGAAATGAACGCGCCCATGACTACGACGAGAATCATCATTCCGATCAGACCTTGCATCGAGCAGCCGCTGATCCCGCGACCCATCCCTTGCAGCCGGGCGCGCTGCCGTGGTGTGATGATCCCGCGGCGGTTCGCGTCGAGGTCTTCGGCGGTGAAATCGAACGCGTCCGACAGGTTGGTGAATGTTGCGTCGCTCTTTGAAGATTTTTGCGGCTGTGACATGAAGGGAAAACCACCTGAGAATCTGCTTACTCGAAGACATCTTTGATCGCTGCTGCGAAACCTGGCAGCACATCATCGCCGTCCAGCGTATCGTTCAGCGTCAGCATACGTACTTTGTCGAGGGTGCGGTAAGCGGTGATCGTCCGCGTTCGCGGATTGGCGACCCAGACGAGTTTCGTTCCGGCGCGCAGGTATTCCAGCACCTTGACTTGCACTTCTTCAGCGGTATCCTCCGGGGATACCACCTCGACAGCCAGGTCCGGCGCGCCATCGAAGAATCCCTCTCGGCGTTTTTGCTCGGCGGCGCGTTCCGCCGAGACAAACGCAGCATCCGGCGCGCGTACGGTGTCTGGGTTGCGCGACAGGATAAAACCCGTCTCTGCCGCGTACACTTTGCCGAGTTTGTGCTGATGTACGAATGAGTGAATCGCTGCGAAGAGTGCTCCGGCAATTTCCCCATGCTTATGTCCCGCTGGTGTCATCTTGACGATTTCTCCTTTGACCAGTTCGACGTGCATGTCGTTTTGCGGCATTCGTTCAAGCTCTGCGGCTGTCATCAGGCGAGTTTGAGTAATCATCCCGTACCTCCCAACTGCCCTTATTATACCACACGCCCGCAAAAAATAGACCTGTCGGGTCTCGCAGACCTGACAGGTCTGAATACTGGCTACTGAAAACTGTTTACTTGTTCTGCAGCGCCGCGACTCCCGGCAGTACGCGCCCTTCGAGAAATTCCAGCGACGCGCCTCCGCCGGTCGAGATGTGCGTCATCTTGTCCGCAACGCCGGCTTGCTCCACCGCCGCCGCGCTGTCGCCGCCGCCGATGATCGTCGTCGCGCCAGTGGTGGCGAGCCGTTTGGCGATTTCGACGGTGCCCTTCGCGAACGCGGGAAATTCGAACACGCCGAGCGGTCCGTTCCACACGACAGTCTTGGCGCTCGCGAGAATCTTTTCGAACGCGTCGATTGTCTGGGGACCCACGTCGAGCACGCGCCAGTCGCTCGGTACCTGATCGACCGCGACGACTTTGCTCTGCGCGTCCGCGGCGAACTTGTCCGCGATCACCGCGTCGACCGGCAAAACGATCTTCGCTCCGGCTTTTTCGATGAGCGCTTTCGCTACGTCGAGCTTGTCCGCTTCGACGAGCGACTGTCCCATGTTCAAGCCGCGCGCCGCGAGAAACGTGTTCGCCATTCCGCCGCCGATGAGCAGCGCATCGACTTTCGGCAGCAGATTTTCGATGACCTTGATCTTGTCGCTCACCTTCGCGCCGCCGAGAATCGCGACGAATGGTTTTGCCGGATTCGCCAGCGCCGCGCCGAGATAGTTCAGTTCCTTTTCCATCAGAAAACCCGCAACGCTAGGCAGGTACTTGGCGACGCCCTCGGTGCTGGCGTGCGCGCGGTGCGCGCTGCCGAATGCATCGTTCACGTAAATGTCGCCGAACGCGGCGAGCTTTTTCGCGAACGCAGGATCGTTCTTTTCTTCCTCCGGATAAAACCGAACGTTCTCCAGCAGCGTGACATCGCCCGCGTTCATCCCTTCCACCACCCGCCCGACCGGCTGTCCGATGCAGTCGCTCACGAACGTGACTGGCGTACCGAGCAATTCCTGCAAACGTGCCGCGACCGGGCGCAGCGACAATTTCTGGTCCTTGCCCTTGGGGCGACCGAGGTGCGAACATAGAATCACTTTCGCGCCCTGCTCGACCAGGTACTTGATCGTTGGCAGCGATGCGACGATGCGCGTGTCATCGGCTACTTTGCCATTGTCCAGCGGCACATTGAAATCGACGCGGACGAGCACGCGTTTGTTCTTGACGTTGATGTCGCGAATCGTTTTCTTGTCCATAGCCACCCCAGTGATTAGTGGATCGTGTGCAGTGGGTAGCGATCATTGACCACTACCCACTGTCCACTTGCCGCTAGAGTTTCGACGCGACCAGCGCGGTGAGATCGGCGGTGCGGACGCTATAGCCCCATTCATTGTCGTACCACGAAACGACTTTGACGAAATCGCTCTTGCCCTTGCCCAGTACCATTGTGAATGGCAAGTCTACGGACGATGAGTGCGGATCGCCTTTGAAATCGACGCTGACCAACTGCTCGTCCACCGCGGCGAGGATGCCTTTCATCTTGCCGTTTGCCGCGTCGCGAAACGCTTGACGCAGCTCCTCGGTGGTCGTCGCCACTTCAACCTGCGCGGTGAAATCCACGACCGAGACGGTGGGCGTGGGCACGCGCAGCGAGTACCCGTCGAATTTGCCGGCAAGATCGGGGATGACGAGCTTGAGCGCCTTGGCAGCGCCGGTCGTCGTTGGAATGATGTTCACCGCCGCTGCGCGCGCACGGCGCAAATCGCTGTGCGGCAAATCCAGGATCCGCTGATCGTTGGTGTACGAGTGTACGGTCGTCATCATACCGCGCAGGATTTTGAATTTATCGTGCACCACCTTGGCGGCGGGTGCAAGACAGTTCGTCGTGCACGACGCGTTCGAGAGGACGTGGTGCTTTTGGGGATCGTATTTGTCTTCGTTCACGCCCAGAACGATCGTGATGTCCTCGCCTTCCGCGGGCGCGGAGATGATGACTTTTTTCGCGCCGCCTTTGGTAATGTGATTTTCCGCGCCGAGGACGGGCTTGCCTTTTTTATTGACGCCATCCTGCTTGACGGTGAACAGACCGGTGCTCTCGATCACGACTTCGACGCCCAGGTCCTTCCACGGCAGTTTGGACGGATCGGTCTCCTTGAGCACCTTTACCAGTTTGCCGTCGACGATCAGCCCGTCGCTGCCCACTTCAACTGTGCCGTTGAACCGACCATAGTTCGAATCGTACTTGAGCAGGTGCGCCATCGTTGGCAGATCGCCGATGTCGTTGAACGCGACGACCTCAAGCGTTTTTGGATAATAATCCCGGATCGCCTTGAAGACCTGGCGTCCGATACGACCAAATCCGTTGATGCCGATTTTTGTAACCATTGTTTTTCCTCCTCTGTGAGATAGATGTGGGTAGAGCGATCAGTGCCTAGTCCGTCGGCAATGTCGAGTGGGCCACGTTTTTATTCGCCTCGTAGTATTTCAGAATCTCTTTCGCAAGTTTAACCGGATCGTGCCGCCAGGGTTGCGCTTCATCGACGAAATCGGCGAGGATCAATTCAAACCCGCGCGCGCCATTCTCGCGCAGGCGTACCGTCTCGCTCCGGGTATGCTCTGGATATTGAAAATTCCAGTTGTTGTTCGCGACGACGTGCGTAAAGATGCCCGCGCCGACGTGCTGCGTCAGCGCGTCGAAATGGTCTTCGACGGTGAAATGGTCTGTCTCGCCCGGCTGTGTGGCGACGTTGCAGACGTAGACCTTGAGCGCGTTCGACGTTTGCAGCGCGCGCTGGATGTCTTCGACAAGCAGGTTGGGCAGGACGCTGGTGTAAAGACTGCCCGGTCCGGCGATGATGAGATCCGCGTCCAGAATCGCGCGCACGACGCCGGGATACGCTGGCACGTGCTCCGGTTCCAGATACACGCGCTCGATGGGGCGACCACGATGCGTGATTGCCGATTCGCCTGCGACACGCGCCACGCGAGTTTCCGCCGGTTCAGGATCGCGCGTGTCCGCGCATAGCGTCACGTTCTGCAGCGTCGACGGCAGAATCTGCCCGCGCACCGCAAGCACCCGGCTCGATTCCAAAATCGCGCGCTCGAAATTGCCGGTGACGCCCGCCATCGCCGCGATGAACAGATTGCCGAACGAGTGACCGTCGAGGCCGGTGCCTTCGCCAAATCGATATTGAAACAACTGCGTCACGAGCGGCTCGGAATCCGCAAGCGCGGCGATGCACTGGCGAATATCGCCGGGCGGCAGCACGCCGAGCGTACGGCGCAGCGTGCCAGAACTCCCGCCGTCGTCCGCGACCGTGACGATCGCGGTCAGGTGGTCGGTGTGTTCTTTCAACCCGCGCAGCAGCGTCGATAAACCGGTGCCGCCGCCCAGCGCGACGATTTTGGGTCCCCGGCGGCGCGCGCGCTTGCGGTACAGCGCTTCGACGATATTAATGTCGTCGGCGACAAACGCGGAGAGGAGCGACTCGCTCAGCTTGACGATGGCGACCGCGATCAGCGCGACGCCCAACGCGCCCAAAAGAACGCCGCGCTCGAGGCGCGGAATGAATTGCAGCGTGAGGTAATAAAAAACGTCCGGCAGCGGCGACTCGCGATAGATGTTGACGAGGACCAGGGCAAACCCTACGCTCAGGATAGTGACGCCGAGAAACAATAAAACGAGCCAGCGTTTGACGCCTAGCCCAAAGTAGAGCCATTTGACGGTCGAGCGATTGAAAAAACGCGCCAGAAAATTCACCGAGGCAACCTTGGCATTTGTTTCTCGTGCCACTGGTTCAATTATAGCCCAAGCCGGGGCGATTGACAAATATCCCTTTGCGTTTGGGGAGACCATTGTCCTATTGCCCGGCTGCGCTCTTCACGGTATATTGCAAGCGAATCGAAACAGTGGGGGGGAGCGCTGTTGTTCCTCGACCGGACAGGTGATAAATGCCTCATCGAGTTGAGTCGGTGGGGCATTTCTATTTTGGCAGGACAAGGATGAGCATGCGGATCGATCATTTTCGCCGAATGTTTTTCGCTCACGACATTGCAGCGCGCGTCAACCAAGCTCTGGCGCGCGGCGTTTGGCTGCTGGCGATCGGCATCGGGCTGCTGGCGACGAGCAACGCCGCGCCGGCGCAAGCGCGCCCGTCGTCTGCGCCGACGGAAAGTGTCACGCTCAACGTGCCCTCGCAGGTGATGATCGGGCAGGATTTCTCGTTCACCGCGACCTTCGCCAACAACTCCGCCGAGACCGGTTACGGCCCGATCATCGGCGTGATTCTTCCCACGAACGGCGCGGACGGCAATGGCAACACGAGTCTGCCGCTCGACGGCATCACGTTCCTCAGCGCGACGTACCTCGGCGCGCCGGTCGTCGCGACCGCCCAAGTCTTCCCCGGCTCCGGCATCACGCCCACGATGGTGACCGATCCGTACACGTACGATTCCAACGGACAGCCGCTGCCGGTCTACGGCACGCCGGGCGACACGTTCGTCTCGCTGCAACTTCCCTTTGGCTCGTTCACGCCAGGACAGCCGCCCGCGGCGATTACGATCAACGCGCATCTCAGCAATTACGCGAACGTCGGCGCGCCGCTCACGATCCGCGCGCGCGGTGGTTACGAGTACGGCGCGACGCCGCTGAACGATTGGTGCTGCGGCGATCCCACCATCGTGTCGCCGCTGACGAACGACGGCACTGGCTGGCCAAGCGCATCGACGACGCCGACCGTGATGACGGTGACGAAATCGAACAACGCGCCGGAGAGCGAGACGGCAACTGGTCCCGACTTTCCGCGCCAGTACGCGCTCGCGGTCAACATTGCGCCGGGGCAGACGATCACCAATTTTCATTTCATCGATACGCTGCCGAACAACGTGCAGTACCAGGGCGGCTTGAGCAGCGCGCCGGCGTTCATTACCGTGACCGAGCCGATCACCACCGCGCCGCAAAACCCGCCGGGCAATACGCTCGACGTGTCGATTCCGTCGGTGACCAATTCCGCCAGCGCCGGTTTCACCTTCTTCGTCCCGATCAGCGACGCGAATCAGACCTACATCGTCGATCCGTCCACCGGCGCGTGCGCTACATCGACCAATCCACTGATTGTCAGTGGAACGTGGACGCCGCTCGATCCGCGCGACGCGCCGACCGTCGTCACCGCGACGCTCGCGCCGGGGAATACGTTGAGCGATTGTTCGCTCGTCGTCCAAAAAAGCGTGACGGACGTGACAAACCCCGGCGCGCCTTCGCCGCTCGACACCGTGCAGTACACGTTGAACTTTCAGGTCTCGGATTACTTTGCGTTTCAGAATATCAACCTCCAGGATTTTCTGCCTGACGGCATTCACTTCGATCCAACGTTCACGCCGACACTGACGATCACTTCGCACGGCAACGCGTCGTCCGGCGCGATGAGTGCGGCGAATTATCCGATCACCGATCACTGGACCGGCGCGCCGTCGCCGGTAATCACGTGGGCCGGGATCAGCACCAGCGTGGTGTCTACGCGAATGTTGAGCGGCAGAGAGTCGCTTGCAGCAGGGGAGGCGGCAGGGCGCGACAGCAACAGCGGTCCCTGAAACGCGGGGGTGGTAGCGGCGGCGAGGAGCACTGTTGCAACCCAACTCATGGGTCGA
>DAIDTM010000451.1 GCA_027457205.1 Anaerolineae bacterium
CGCCCCTACGATAACCACGATCCCATGGATGTGGTTTGGCATCACGACAAATGCATCCGATTCAACGTGCGGGTAACGCAGTGGCAAATCTTCCCAATACAACCCCACCCCGTTCAGAGTCCCAGGGTCCAGAGCGTCCAGAGATCAGAGTCAAACGGGAGCCACCACCACCCGAAAACCGAAGAGCCTGGTCCCGCCATCAGGAAGGTACCAGTAGCGACACGCACAGCGGACGAGGTTCGCATCATAGAAGAACGACCCGCCACGCAACACCCGGAACTGCCCGGAAGGTGGACCGGTTGGATTTTTGTCCGGCGACGCTTCGCTTGCGCTCAGCGCAAGGTTTTTGTAATAATTCCCGTCGTACCAATCCGCGCACCACTCCCACACATTGCCCGCCATATCCGCCACGCCGTAAAAACTGTCGCCGGCGGGCGAGTACTTGCCAACGGGGGTCGTGTCGCCAATCTTCGATTCGGACGTGTTGCATTTACTCGCGTCAAATTTATTGCCCCAAGGATAGACCCGTTTTTCTTTCTTCACATCATCCCAACTTGCCGCTTTTTCCCACTCGGCTTCGGTCGGCAAGCGCGCGCCCGCCCACTCTGCGTACTCCGCCGCATCGTTCCAATTCACGTTGACCACCGGATGGTTTTCTTTACCCTGCGGAATTTTTCCGCCCGTCCAATGGCTGGGCGCTTGGTGTTTTGTTGCATCCACAAACTTTTTGTACTCGGCGTTCGTGACGGGATAGCGGCTGATGTAGAAAGTATCGAGATACACTTGGTGGGCTGGAGCGTCCGATGCACCATCGCCCATTACAAACTCGCCAGCAGGGACAACGAGCATTTCTTTACCATCTTGTGGGTTGGTGATCCGGCGTGGAATCAATTCGTTTTGCACGCGCGTAAATTGTTGTGCTGTTTCGCGGTAATTCGGATCAATGCTTCTGATTTGCTCCAACAATGTCTTGGCGTCTTGCCATTGCTTGGCGTCAATCGCTTTGAGCGCACGGTCGTACAGGCTTGGTAATTCTGCCAGCGTTGCTTTACGCAATTCTTCGGTCGCGCGCGCCAAAAGCGTCTTGGACTCGCGATACTTGGCGTCAACGCTTTGCACCTGTTCCAACAACGTCTTGGCATCTTGCCACTGCTTAACGTCAATCGCTTTGAGTGCACGGCGGTACAGATCGGGCAGCTGCGCCCGGCGTTTCGCTTCAGCCAGTTTGGTCGCGGCATCCTGATAGTTCGGCGCAATCGTCAAAAGCGATTCTAGATCGCGCACCGCGTCGTTCCATCGTTTTGCGGCAATCGACTCGCTGGCTTGCAAGTACAGATCAGATGCTTGGAGCAAGTTCTTGGCGGATGCCAGGAGCGTCGTTGCAAGTTTGTTTTCCGGATCGATCTCCAAAAGCGTCTCAAGTTGTTCGATTGCCTCGCGCCATTTGTTCGCCTCAACCAACTTGGTCGCCTTGTCGTACATCGCGGTTATTTCCACTTCGTGCAGCGCGCGCTCGGCAAGTTTCAATTTGGCGGGAGCATCCTCGTAATCAGAGCGAATCGCCACCACTTTTCGGAATCCGTCCGCGGCGGCTTGCCATTTTTCAAGATGAAACGCTTCCAACGCTTCGAGGTAGAGACCCTCCAATTCCTCGGGAGAAACGCGGGAAGGCGGCGGTTGCTGCGCTCCCGTGGTAGGCGGGGTTGGCGGCGGCACGGTTTTTGTCGGCGCTTTTGGTTTAGATTCCGTGCGTTGTCGCGCATCGGGATTCTCGATCGGCGCGGGATGGATGGAACGCGCCGGCGTGGCTTGCGCCGCGACGCCAAAGCCCTTGCTCAACAATTCTTTGAGCGCGTCGTCGTACCGCGCGACAAAATCAAAGTAGAGGCGTGCAGAAAGCAACGCAGGAATTTCGCACTGGTCCGCGATGATTGGAATGATCGTCAATTTCCGGTCGCGTCCGCGCCGGTTTGACAGCGAAATCGCCGCGTTGATCTCTTCCCAGCACCACGGCGATTCCAACGCGGCGGGCGACATGATCGGAAGATAGACATCGCATGCCTCCAAGCCGCGATTGATCTCTTCCGCCAAACGCTGACCGCCACGCACGGTGGTATCGTCCATCCAACCATCAACGCCGTTCGCTCTTAGGTCTTTGAACAAGCGCCGGGCAAATTCAATGTCTTTCCACGAATGGGTGATAAAGAATTTAGGCGGCATGTATGCACCAGAAATCAATAGATGTTCTCCGGAATAAGAAGATGCGGTCGCCGTCCGACGATAAATCGTCGGGCTACGGAACGACGCCCGATCAATCGGGCTTGAAAACAAGCCGAATTCATTCGGCGCAACTTCATAGCGTGGAAATTTATTTCCACAAAGTCGCTAATGTTCGGCGAACAGCAATCGGCAGAATTTCTCCGCGTTCATCCGCGTCCAATTTGCAAACAGGGCGAGAAACGCGCGCGCTTCTCGCCCCAACGACCAAACCACCCAACTACCCAACGATCCACCGGCTCTGCTCGCGCATAAACTGCTGCACATAGTACGGACCCAGCGCGCTCTTGCCGGTGCTGCCGCTGCCCTTCCACCCGCCAAACGAGTTGACGCCGGGCCACGCGCCGGTCGTCGAACCGGCGCGGCGGTTGGAGTACGTCACGCCGGCTTGGATGTTGTCGAAGAATACGTCGATCTCTTTCTGGTCGCGGCTGTAGATGCCAGCGCACAAACCGTACTCGGAATCGTTCGACAGCGCGAGCGCTTCGTCGAACGAATCGACCGCGTCGATGACGAGGAACGGCAGGAATAATTCTTCCTGGAACAGGCGGTGCTTCTTGTCGAGTTCCACAATCGCCGGCTCGACGAAATAACCGTGCTCCATCTCGCCGGTCTTGATGGCGTTGCCGCCAAACAAGAACTTGCCGCCGCCGCGCCGCGCCTCGTCCGCCGCGCGCAGGTACGTCTCGACCGCGGCTTGGTTGATGACGGGACCCATAAACGTCTCTTTGCGCGTCGGGTCGCCGACCTTGACGCGGTTCTTGGTGTACTCGACCAGCAGTTCGAGAAACTTGTCTTTCACCGCGCGGTCGACGTAGACGCGCGAGTTCGCGCTGCACTTTTGCCCGTCGAAGCCGAACGCCGCGCGCATCACGCCTTCCGCCGCTTCGTCGAGGTCTGCGCTCGCAGTGACGATGGCTGGATTCTTGCCGCCCATCTCCGCGATCACCGGCTTGGGATAGCCCTTCGCAAAGTTGTGGTACACCTGCATTCCCACTTCTTTCGAGCCGGTGAAGATCAATCCGTTGACGCCAGGATTTTCCTGCAGCTCCGCGCCAACCGTCGCGCCGGGTCCAACCATCAAGTTGAACACGCCGTTCGGCAGTCCAGCGTCCGCGAACGCGCGATAGATTTCGTATCCCGCCACCGGCGATTCGCTCGACGGCTTGAAGACAACGGCGTTGCCGGCGACGAGCGCGCCTGCGCTCATTCCGGTCGCCAGCGCCATCGGAAAATTCCACGGCGCGATGACCGCCCACACGCCGTACGGTCGCAGCACGCTGACGGTCTTTTGTCCCTTGCCCGGCGATTCGAGCGGCAGAACATATCCTTTGTGGAATTCCATTCGCTCGCAATAGTACCGAATCAGTTCCGCCGCTTCGTTCACCTCCGCGAGCGATTCCGCGCGGTTCTTGCCGACCTCGAACGCCATCCACGCGGAAATGGCGTACCGCCGCTCGATCAGCCGGTCGGCGGCGCGGCGCATCAGCTTGACGCGGTCGCGATAGTCCATCGCGCTCCATTTGCCGAACGCTTCGTGCGCGACGCGGATCGCGTGCTGCGCGTCCTCGCGCGTTCCTTTCGGAAAATAGCTGACGACCTTGCGCGTATCGACCGGGCTGGCGTGCGCGTTCTCGCCGCCGGACGACGGGCGCGATTCGCCGTTCACAAAGTTGGGGAAATGCTTGCCGAGTTCCTGGCGGACGCGTTCGACGGCGTCGTCGTACTTTTTGTCGTCGTCGGGAGTGATCGCAAGCGTGGCATACGTAATGCGGGGGACTTGCAGCGCGGCAGTCTTTTTCGCCGCGCGCGTGGTTTTCTTCTTCGACGCAACTCGTTTCGCTGGCATGGTGATTCCTCCTTGCAAAATAGATTTACCGGGACGGTATCTGGATTTTCAAAACACTCTCCAATTTTAACGACGGTTGGGCGTTGCGCCGTTGCTCTTGGACTTGATCTTCTTGACCATCGTCAGGCGGTTGCCGTGTTTAGGCGAAAAATCGAAATCCACCTTGTCCATCAGTTTACGCATAAAAAACAATCCCAGCCCGCCAACGTTGCGCTTGGCGAGTGGGACGCGAGTCTTGGGCGGCGCGATCCTGCGCGGGTCGAAACGCTCGCCGAAATCTTGAATCGTGATGACGAACTTCTTGCCGCGCCGTTCGCACGTAATGTCGATCGTGCCGTCCGCGCGTCCGTGGTACGCGTGCTCGATCACGTTGGCGCACGCTTCGTCCACCGCTATTTCCACGTCGTTGATCTGATTCGCGTTCAATCCGCTGGCGCGCGCGGCTTGTCCGACGAAATCGGAAATCTCGCCCAGGTGTTCCAATCGGCTGTCGACGGTGAGAGAAAACAGATCTGCCATAGATTGCCTTGCTCAGCCCAAGCCCCGCAGGTTGTCCGTCGGCGGGAGGCGGCGTAATTTTTAGGGTGTGTTGCTTTCGCGCTGGAACACCACACTGCCGCTGCGTCCCCGCGCGTCCTTCCAGTTGCAGGACAAGGCGGTGATCGCCGTGTCCACACTGCAATCGAAATCCATTGCCGGCGCGGCAGACACCGTAGCGGTCGGCGTGGCAGCGAGCGTTGGCGTTGCTGCCGTCGGCGTTTTTGCGCCCGGCGTCACGGTCGGCGTGGATGTGAACGTGGCGGTCAGCGTGACGGCTGGCGCAAACTCGACGTGGAACGCGATCCCGTCGCTGCGGACCGTTCCCGATGTGATGCGCCCGACGAGGTCGCTGCCATTCACGGTCATTTTGAAATCGCCGCGCAGCGCGCTGCCGCTTTGCCGCAGCGTTGCGGTGAACGCCGGCGCAGTCCAGCGTCCCGCGAACGAAACCGGCATCGGCGTCGCGGTGACGAGCGGTACGGCAGGCACGCCGATATATCCGGAAATCGTCGCCGAGCGACTCACCTGATGGTACGAATCGATGGCTTGCGCGAACAAGTAAACGACGCCGGCGGTCGCGGGCGTCCAATCGCACAGCGCGTTCTTCTCCGTCGTCGCGCGCGCGTCGACCGTGCAGACCCACTGCGGCATCGGCTGGTCCTGCCCATAGCTCTACAGTTCGAGGTGGTCGAGTTCGGCGTTGCCTTTGCCGCCGAAGGTGACGCGCAGCGGCGCGGACGCGTTGAACTGGTCGTTCGGCGCGAGCATTTGCGCGATTGGCGGCGCGGGCGGCTGGAGCAGCGGCGTCGCGGTTGGACGCGGCGCGCGGGTGCGCGTCGGCGCGGCAGTCGGCGCGGCGGTTGGCAGCAACTGACCCGGATTGAGAATGGTGATCGTCTGCGGCGGCGATTCCTTAAAGTTGCCGTTGGCGTTGTACGCGCGCGCGAAGAGTTGATAATCGCCGGCGGTCGCGTTCTGCCACGTCGTCTGAACCGTCATCGACGTTTGGCGCGCCGGGTTCGCGCTCGTCGTCACGCTCGCGATCTCCTTGCCCGCCCAGAGTTCGATGCGCTGGATGCCGCTCACGTCGAGCGCGGAGACGGTGACGGTGATCGGTTCGTTCGCCGGCGCGCTCGTGCGGTCGAACGCGACACTGAGCACCGGCGTGTGCGTATCGACCACCTGGACTTTGACGGGGCTGGAATCGGTCGTCGCGTCCTGATTGTCGTGCGCGCGGACGACCAGCGTGTGCGTCCCCGGCGTCAGCGCCTGCCACGCAAAGACGATCGGGAAGGGCGATTGCCCGGCGGCTTTCGGCGCGGCGGCGTACGTGACGAGTTGATTGTCGATCAACAAGTCGAGTTGGGTGACGGCGACTTCGTCGATGGCGGCGGCTTGGATCGGCAGCACGCTGCCCAGCTCGACTTGCGGCGTACCCAGCGGATAAAGGATGACGACGGCGGGGCGGCGCGTGTCCGGCACGACGCTGACGGTTGTTTCCGCCGGCGCGCTCGCCTTGCCGCTAACATCGTACGCGACGACGCGCAGCGTGTGATTGCCCAGATTGGCCGGCGTCCAGGGAATGATCGCGGAAAAGACCAGTGGCGCGCTGGGTGGCGCGGGTTCCGCGCGCGCCAGCGCGTTATCGTCGGAGAGTTCGATGCGCGCGATGCCGCTGTCGTCCGCGGCGTAGGCGACGACGTAGGTGGTCTGGCTGATGCTGACCTGTGTATCGGAAACCGGCGAAACGAGTTGGACGAGCGGAATGCTCAACGAGGCGCGCGGCGCGGTGAGCGTGCCTGTGACCGGTGCCTGAGGAGTGGGTGTGCTTGGCGCGGCGGTTGGAAAGGCGACGAGCGGCGGCGTTTGAGTGGCGGGTCCCGCGGCAGGCGTCGTCGTCTCCGCGCCCGGCGCGGGTGCAGCAGCCTGCGTGCACGATGCGAGGAGGAGCAGCAACGCGGCTGCCGCGATGAATTGGATCAAATTTTTCGAGGATACCATGTCGGCGAGCATTATAGCGCAAAACAGAACAGGGTCAAAGAAAGGATGAAGGCGGAAGGATGAAAGAGTCCTGCTTCCGCCTTCATCCTTCATC
>DAIDTM010000452.1 GCA_027457205.1 Anaerolineae bacterium
TACCTATCCAATGATCCTGGGGCACGAATGCGCTGGCATCATCGCCCAAGTCGGCGACGGCGTGGATACGAACCTCGTCGGCAAACACGCGGCGGTGATTCCACTCGTGCCGTGTTTTGAATGTGAGCAATGCAAACTCGGGCGGTACTCGGCGTGCCATCGCTATTCCTTCATCGGCTCGCGTCAGCCCGGCGGTTACGCCGAATACGTCGAGCTGCCGGAACGTAACGCGTTCATTCTGCCTGCCGCGTTGAAGCTCGAAGAAGCCGCGTTGCTCGAACCATCGACTGTTGCGCGACACATCATCGATCTCGGCAAGTTTGTTGCCGGGCAAACAGCGATGGTGCTGGGCGCAGGTTCGGTGGGCTTGATGGCAGTCCAATGGCTGCGTATTCTCGGCGCAAAGCAAATCATCTGCTCCGATATCCTGGACGAAAACCTGACGACGGCACGCGCGCTCGGCGCGCATGTCACGCTCAATCCAAAAAACGTCGACGGGGTGGATGAAATAAAGAAACTGACCGGCGATGGCGTCGATCTCGCGCTGGAAGTGGCAGGCGCGCCGCAAACGCTGCTGCAAACGATCCAGGTCACGCGCCCACGCGGAAATATCGTGTGCGGCGGCAATCAGCCGCTCGATCAGACCCTGCCGCTCTCATTCATCGAGGATATGATGCGGAAAGAGCTGAGCATCAACGGCTGTTTTATGTCGTACTCGGCGCCGTTCCCCGGACATGAATGGAGCGATTCGTTGACCGCGTTGATGAACGGCACGTTAATGGCGCAGCCGCTGATTTCGCATCGCTATCCGCTATCGCAAGCGCCGCAGGTCTTTAACGACATTGCCGCGCGCAAGTTGGCGCATCGAAAAATTATCTTGAATCCAGAAAGCGTGTAGCCAATGACGCTTGTAACTCTCAAACCCTGGCTGCTTCGCGCCCAGCGCGAACACTTTGCGCTCGGCGCGTTCAATGCGAACACCCTGGAGCAGGCGCAAGCGATAGTCGCGGCGGCAGAAGCGGAGCGCGCGCCGGCGATTATTCAAGTGAGCCACCGCGCGCTGTCGTACGTGGGCAGCGGCGACGCGATGCTCGGTCTGCGGTACATGTCGGCGATCGGCAAGATCGCCGCGGAAAGCGTCCCCGTCCCAATGGGGCTGCACCTCGATCATGCCACGGAAGCGGAAGTGACGCAAGCGATTGGCTTGGGAGTTACGTCGGTGATGTTCGACGGCGGCAATTTGCCGCTCGATGAAAACATTCGGGTCACGCAAAAACTCGTCGGGCTTGCCCATTCCGTCGGCGTCAGCGTTGAAGCGGAATTAGGCGAGGTGCCGTGTGCGGATAAAACCGGACATGTCGATGAACTTACCGAGATGACCCGACCGGACGACGCGGCAAAATTCGTCGCGGCAACCGGCATCGATGTCCTGGCAATTGCGCTCGGCTCGGTCCACGCGATTCGTCAGAAGACGGTGACCATTGACTTGGAACGACTGAAAGCGATTCGCGCGGCGGTAGATATTCCACTCGTTTTGCACGGCTCGTCCGGCGTGACCGATGAATACATCGCGCAAGGCATCGCGCTCGGTTTGTGCAAGGTGAATGTGGCGACGCAGCTCAGCCAGGCATTTACGCTCGGCGCGCGCGCGGCGCTCGCCGACGCCGACGAATTCGATCCGCGCAACTATTTGGGTCCGGCGCGCAACGCGATGAAAGAACGCGTGCGCGAACGGATTCGTTTCTTCGGCGCGGCGGGTAAGGCATAGATGATTCTTTGCGTCAATCCAAATGCGGCGATTGATCGAACGATTGTCGTCAAATCGTTCCGTCTGGGGCAAATCCATCGCCCGGAGCAAGTGATTCCAACGCCCGGCGGAAAGGGCTGCAACGTCGCGCGCGGACTGAAATCCCTGGGCGAATCGCCGGTCGTTACCGGCTGGGTGGGCGGTTTTGCCGGCCAATTCATCGAAGCCGGCTTGCGACGCGAAGGCATCGGCGCGTCGTTTGTGCATACCGATTTCGAATCGCGCACGTGCCTGTCCATCCTCGATGCCGAAACGAAAACGCTGACGGAAATTTACGAAAAGGGCGACGCCGTACCGGCGGATAAGGTTGACGAATTCGAGGAGCATTTTCGCGCGATCATCGGCGATTACACCGCCGTCACGTTTTCCGGCAGTCTGCCGCCGGGCGTGCCGAAGGATTTTTACGGTCGGTTGCTCGAGATATCGCGCGCTGCCGGCGTGCCGGCGTTTCTGGATAGCAGCGGCGAGGCGTTCAAGATTGGCGTGGAAGTGGGCAAACCGCAACTCATCAAACCAAACAAAAAAGAATTCGCGGAATTGTTCGGACGCAAAATCAAGACGCGCGCCGATTTTACCCAAGCCGCTATCGAGATTTCCACGCATGATCAAACCCTCGTCGTGCTGTCGCTGGGCGCGGACGGCGCAATCGCGGCGAATCGATCGCAAGTGTTCCGCGTTCGTCCGCCGCGGATCGCGATCAAAAGCGCGGTCGGCTCCGGCGATTGTATGCTTGCCGGCATTGCGTATGGGCTGACCCATTCCTTTTCATTGGAAGACGCCGTCAAGTATGGCGTCGCGGCAGGCACGGCGAACGCGTTGACTGTCGGCGCTGGGATTTTTTCGAAAGAGGATTTCGAACGTGTGCTGGCGCAGGTCACGAGCGCACATTGAAAAAATGAGCAGCGAAGGAGAATCAGAATGGCAAGGGCAACTATGCTGTCTAACGCAGCCGAAAAATTCGAGCGCAATACGCCGGCGATTGGCGTGTTCGTTCCTGGCGACCCGCGCATTGATGCCGATAGTCGTCTGCGCTGCCGCAACATCGTCGAGATGGCGGCGAACGTTTTGGCGGAGCGCGTGAAATTGCCAGACGGTTCGCCGGCGCGCGTCGTCTGGTCGCCGATCTTGGTGGACGGCGAGCCGCAAGCCGATCTCGTCGCCAAGCAATTCCAGGACGCCGGCGTTAAGGTGCTGGTCTGCACGCCGGACACTTGGGCGTTCCCGCAACTCAGCGTGATTTCGCTGTTGCAGCAATTTCCCAAAGATACGCCGATCAATTTCACGTGCGGCAACAGCGGACCGAAACCGGGCGTCGTGTTCGCGCACGCGGTCAACGGCGCGCTCGCGCAGTCCGGCCGGCTCTCGCATCTCAACGTGGGCACCTGGGCGGACACGGGCATGAATCCGGTAATGACCGAATCCACCGCGCAGGCGCTGGTGGATTGGTGCTTTGCCGCCATCACGACGCAAGCGTTGAAAGGTCGGCGCGTCGTCGTCTTCGGTCACGATTCGATGGGAATGGAAACCGCGCTCGCGCACGTCTTGCCCACGCGCGCGCAATTCGGCGTGGAGATTACGCGGCTCGATATGAAATTGCTCGCGGACATGCTGAACAAACGCGCGTACGACGTCGCGGAATTGCAAGCGCTGCGCGCGTTCGTGGACCAGCACATCGACAAACGTTTGCAACTGCGCGGCGAAGCCGACTCGGCGCGTTTCAATCAGAGTCTCGCGCTGTATCTCGTCACGCGCAACTTGCTCAACGATTTGGATGCGGTTGGCGGCGGCTTTATGAGCCAGCTGGAATGGGGCTCGGCCTTGCGCGGCGCGCCGCTTCCCGTCGCCGATACAATGGAATCGTTCTTCAACTCGACGTTCGATCATAATGGCAAAAAGATACCGACGCCGTTCGCGACGGAAGCCGACGTACAGGGTTTGCTCACGATGTTGTTCTTCTCGGCATTGACCGGCGGCAATCCGCCGTTGTTCATGGATTTCCGCAAAGTGTGGGAGAAATGGGAGCTCGAAGCGCTGGCGAAAAACGTTGGCGTCGAATTACCCGCGAACGAACTGTGGGCGCAAAAAGGTCTCGTCGATGGCGACAACTCGGGCAGCGCGTCGTTCGATTGGGCGGGCAAACCCGGCGCAAGTATCGATGAATTGCTGGCGAGCGTGAGCATGCCGCTTGCCGATCAGAATTATTTTCCGGGACTAGGCAATTCGGTGACGTTCGTTTCGCCCGGCGGCTTGGAAGGCATTGCGGGGCGCTTGACGTACAGCAGTCTGAGTGGAATGTTTGGCTTGGCGTGGGACGAAGCGACGACAGCGCAAGTGCCGGCAAAATTGGCGGACGCGCTGTGCCACATGACGAACTGGGAATGGCCCCACACCTTCGTCGTGCCGAAATACGCGACGATGTACGAATACAAGCACTATCCGCCCGCGAATCACATGCACATGATCCAGGGTCTCACGCCCGCGCGGTTGGAGTATTGGATGGACTTGAACAACGTACTGT
>DAIDTM010000453.1 GCA_027457205.1 Anaerolineae bacterium
GGCAAATTGACGACCGCTTGCAAATCACATTCGGTCAATAACATCTCGCGCACCTTGCGCGCCGATTTGGTCGAGCCAAACAAAACGCCGTTCGGCACAATCACGCCGCCTCGCCCGCCTGGGTTCAAATGATCGATGAACCATTTGAGGAACAGCAATTCCGTGTCGCGTGTTGGCAGGTTGATGTCAGCCAGAATGCTTTCTTTTTGAATCGTCCCCGCAAACGGCGGATTCGCCAGTAGGATGTCGAACGTCTCACCAGGATAACCGCCCTTGAGCGACGTGGTCAGCGGATTGAAAAACTGGATACGCGCTTTTTCCAAGCCGTGCAGATAGAGATTCAAAATCGCGATCTTGACCATATTCGCGTCATTGTCGAATCCCGTGAACGCTTGCTCTTCCAAGAATTTCCACTGCGCGGGTTTGAGCAAATCGCCTTCGTATCTGCCGCGCGCAATGCTCGCCGCTGAACTGTGTTGCTTCAGAATGTGATTGAATGCGCCGATGCAAAAACCCGCCGTGCCGACGGCGGGGTCGCAAATGCGATGATGCGGTTGCGGATCGACGAGCGCGACGATCATCGCGATGATGTGACGCGGCGAGAGAAATTGTCCGTTCGTGCCCGACATCGAGAGTTTGCTCAAGAGGTATTCGTACATCTCACCTTTGAAATCAATCCCCTCATGCTCGGCAAAATCCATCTCGTTGATCGCTTGCACGACGGCGCGCAACGTGGGGCGGTCGTAGATTTTCAGCGTCGCGCGATTGAACAACAACCTGCCCGTCTCGGACATGCTTGGCAATTCGTACAGTTTTTCAATGCCGTCACGAATCGAATTATATAGTTCGTCGCCCGTCAGCGTGACAAAATTGCTCCATGCATAACGTGCCCAACTGCCCGCAAAGATGCGCTTGTATTTGCGGTCGAGCACGGCGCGCTGTTCGTCCTTTTCGCTCAGCAGACGGAGAAAGAAAAGGTACGACAATTGCTCGATGGAATCCATCGGGTTGTTGACACCGCCCGACCAAAGAATGTCCATCAACTGATCGACTTTGCTTCTCAAGCCCGACGACTGGAAATTGATCGCGCCATTGGTTTGCGCGGAAACGGAAACGGGCATTAGTTGGCTACTCCATACAACGATTGACGAACGAGCGACGACTGCCGCAAGGCGTCAAACGCTTTATCGCGGTCCGCGAATTTAATCAGCGCGGACAAGCCACCCAGCGGATTGAACATCGACGAATCGAACAGATGCACGTCGCCGTCGAGAAATTGTTTCATCGCCATTGGGTCATCGGCGATAAGATGCGCGATTGCACCCAGCCAGCGTTGTTCTTGGTAGCGCAGATTGAATCTCGCGGCGATGGAATCGACGGTGTCCGCAATGATGCGCTCTTTCGTCGGCAGTGGTTTCTTGCCGAGGGCATTATACACGAACGCGGGTGTGGGCGCAGGCACGCCGTACGACTGCACGAGTTTGTCAGCCGAGTAGAACATTTCGGGTCGATGGAAGAATCGCTCCTGCAAAATCGTCTCGACCAAATCGTCGTCTTCGATGGCAACCGCTTGCTTGAAATCGGGTTGCTGGTCGGCAAACGATTTGAGATCGCGCTCGAACGAACCGCGATACGTCATCACGTCCACTTTCTCGCCGTTCGGTCCGATGATGCGAACGTCAACGGCTTGCACAATGTCCGTGCCTTGCCAGATCGGAACGACGCGCGGCGGTTTGGGTGGTGTTGGCTCGCCGCCCAAATCGGCGGAAGGATCGTATTCTCCGCGTTGGTCGTGCGCCAACGCAGTATCAGGCGATGCCTCGCGCGTGCGTGGACGCGGTAATTTGAGCGGCATCGAGTAATCGTACTTGTCCTCAAAATATTCGCACACACCGCAGAAATCGAGCAAGTAGAAATTGTCCTTCTCGTATGCCGTGTTGCCGATTTTGAAGGTGTACCGCCGCGTGCCGCGCCCTTTGATTTGAATGTATTCCGTCGGCGAAAAGATGGGACGCATTAACGCGACGTTGAGCAATGGCTTGCAGTTGTAACCTGTCGAAAGCATATCAACCGACTCCGCGACGCGCTCAGTGCGCTTGCCGTCGCGGAAATCTTTCGCAATGATTGAGGAATCGGGAATGCGTGACGTGATGGTGACCGCAATCCCAGGTTGTAGTTCGTTCAAGATTTTGGTCAGGCTCGTCGCGTGCGTTTGGTTCACCGCAAAGATAATCGACTGACCAATTTTGCCATCGGGTGCTTGCTTGGCATGTTTCAAAAACGCTTCGCACATCACACGGTTGCGTTCGGGCGTGAAAATCTTGCGCTCCAAATCCTGAATCTTGACGTTCTCAGTTTGCTCGTCGATCACAACTGCCCAGCCAGTCTCTGCTAACGTCTTGGTCGTAATGTCCGTGCGAATGTCGTGGATGACAGGCATACAGAGGAACGGACCTTCGGGGTCGTTCACCGCGTCGAGAATGTCATAGCGAAATGTCGGCGTCCCTGGCTCGCACCCGAAATAGTGGTACGTATCGCGCAACTGCCGCGCTTCAAGTGCTTTGGGGTTCTCGGCTTCCAAGCGATCAACGTCAATATTTTTCAAGTACGCTTTCGGCGTGGCGGTCAGACCGATGCGCGTCGCTTGAAAGAACTGCACCACCTCGCGCGCATCGCCATAGATCGAGCGGTGCGCTTCGTCGTTGATGACCAGATCGAAATGGAACGGGGTGAATTCTTCGCGGAAACGCCGATTGACTAGGAGCGATTGAATCGTGGCGACGACGACGCTCGACCCCAGCAATTCCATTGGCTTGAGCCGCGCGGTCTTGAAGATGACAGGGCTGTACTCGCGCAAGATGACGTTGAAATCTTCCATCGCTTGCTTCGCCAGTTCGATACGATCCACGATGAAGAGCACGCGTTCGGCGCGGCGCGTTTTCAGAAAGCGGCGAATGAGCGCAGCGCACAGCAAGGTTTTGCCCGTGCCTGTTGCCATCTCTAAGAGGAATTTGCGTTTGCCTTGCTGGTCGAACTGACGTGAGATTTCATCAATCGCGCGAATCTGATACCTGCGCAATCTGATTTCAGGATTGAGCGCCTGGAGATAAACAGGGGTGATGATTTCAGTCTGCAATGCGCGCGGCGGTTGGAGATTTTTCAGCCGCAAACGTTCGAGGTCGGCACGCGAGGGCAAGCGCTCGATGCGGTACGCATCGCGTTCATCGGCGCGCTCGTAATTCCAGAACCAATGCTCGCGGCCGTTGGAGAGAATCACAAATGGAGCTTTGAGATTTTCGGCATAACCGCGCGCCTGCTCCTTCGCATCGTATGGGTCTTCGTCTTCTCTCTTCGCCTCGAGCACGCACAAAGGACGCAAAAGCGAATCGAGCAGAATGTAGTCGGAACGACCACTCTTTCCGCTAACTTCAAGGCGAACTTGCTTCGTGTCGAGCAGGTCCCAATCACTGTCTTTCAGTGCTTGGTCGATCAGAACGCGTGCAAAAGCCTCAGGTGTGTGAGGCATCAATCTCCTCCAATCAAATCCACCGGTAACTCGCCACCTTGCTCGCCGTCAGCGGCAGCATCACGGTTGGTGGCGCACACACTCCGCCAGATCACGCCGCGCTGAGGTAAACAAGAAAACACTTGACATGGCACCGCCAATATGTTAAAGTGTGCGAGTGTGAAGGGAGGTGATCAACGTGGCAAGGACGGCGACGCAGAAGAAATCCGTGCGAATCAAAAAAGCCGCCGAGATCTTGGATGTGAACCCCATGACCGTGCATCGCTATTTCGATGCCGGCAAGCTCAAGGGTTATCGCACGTCTCACGCCAAGACCGCGCCCATCATGATCTATGTTTCTAGCGTCGTGAAATTCGCGAAAAAAGAACAATGGCGGGACGTGACGCTGTAAACTAGCGCCGCGTCCTCGCCCTCAGCAATGAGTTCCGCCAGCGTGTGACGACGCGGGCAGAACGATTCTCCGCAGACTGTGGGCAGTCTGCTAGCCCACCTCTTGCGAGGTGGCATGGCTGGGAGACAAGGATTCGAACCTTGATTGCCTGATCCAGAGTCAGGTGTGCTACCATTGCACCATCTCCCAACGCGATTCTATTCTATCACAACTCACGGTGATTTGCAAAACGCGCTTGACCGCCGCGCTGAATCGTGCTAAACTGAAGCTAGATAATCGAATAGATCACGGGGAGCTCGGATCAAGACGGGCTGAGAGGAAGACCAAATGTCTTCGACCCACTGAACCTGATCTGGATAATGCCAGCGGAGGAAGATGGAATGAATTCTATCGCCGCCGGATCAGGGCGGCGATTTTCGTTTCATGCGGCAAGGAAAGACCAATGGCTACACTTACCGATACAGGGCACAAGTTGTTTCCCAAAATTCAAGCGCCGCCGGAATGGGGCATCGAGCCGGTGCCGCCGGCGCAGCGCGTGCTCGGCTTGCTCGATTACGGCGTACTGTGGGGCGACCTCGGCATCGGGCTGCTCGTTATTTTGGCGGGCACGTTCCTCGTCCCGGGTCTCGGCTTGGGTGACGCGCTGCTCGCGATTGCCATCGGCAGCGTTCTCGGCGCGCTGATGCTCGCGCTCATCGGCGCGATCGGCAGCGACAACGCGATTCCGACAATGGTGCTGCTGCGTCCCGTGCTCGGCGCGCGCGGCTCATACCTGCCGACTGCGCTGAACGTCCTGCAACTCATCGGCTGTACGATTTTCGAATTCGTCGTCATGGGTGTCGCCGCGAATGCGATCAGCCAAACGCTTTTCGGCGCGTCGAGCTTCGCGCTGTGGGCAGCGGTGTTCGCCGCTATCGTCATCCTGATGGGCATCGGCGGACCGATCGGCGTCGTCCGGCAGTGGCTGGAGAAATTCGCGGTGTGGGTCGCGCTCGCCACCGGCGCGTGGCTAACGTTCCATTTACTGACGACGTACAACTTTGCCACGCTGTTGGCGAAGCCGGGCGATGGTTCGCTGCCATTCTGGGTCGGCGTCGATCTCGTGATCGCGCTGCCGATTTCGTGGCTGCCGCTCGTCGCCGATTACAATCGCTTTGCGCGGCAAACGCGCCGCGCGTTCTGGGGGACCTTCGTCGGCTTTTTCATCACCAACTTTTGGTTCCTCGCGCTAGGCGCGATGGCGCTCTTGGGCGCAGGCGTCGC
>DAIDTM010000454.1 GCA_027457205.1 Anaerolineae bacterium
AGCGCGCCCCACGCCAGCGGCGCTTGCCGGAAAACGACCATAACGATGATAAGCGCGATCAGAAAGACAAACGTGGCGACGAAAGTGTACGAGTTCTGATTGACGATTTGAAAGATCGACATGATTCACCGGTTCGGAAACGTTTCGTACTTGCCATCGAGCCAGAGGAGCGGCGGGCGATCCCGCGCGCTGCCGAAATCGGCGGCTTGTACTTCGCCTACGAAGATCGTGTGATCGCCGGCGTTGTGCGCGGCGACGACGCGGCAGTCCACGTAGGCAACGCAGTCGTCGAAGATGGGCGCGCCGGTCGCTACGGAATGTTGCGCGACATCGGCGAAGGGATCGGTAGGCGCGGCGATCTGCTTGGCGAAGCGCATCGCCAGATGTTCCTGGTCGGCGCTCAAAATATTCATCGCAAAATTGCCGGCGTGTGAAACGAAATCGTGCGTCGTGCTGCCTTTCAAGATGCAGACGAGAACGAGTGTGGGGCTGAGCGAGACGGAGGCGAAAGCGTTCGCGGTCATGCCGTGCAGCCGTTCGCCATCGCGGACGGTGAGCACGGTGACGCCGGTCGCGAATTTTCGCATCACGTGGCGAAAGGATGTTGCATCAATGGTCACTGGGAAAACCTGACTTGCAAACTTGGGCGGAGTGTCGATTTGCATAGCGCAGCCCATTTTAGCAGAATGACGGCAAAAAGGCATAAATAATTCGATAGAGAAGGCGCAACGGTTATCGCCGGTTTCCCTCGCCCAGATGCCGCAGGAGCAATACCGCGCCTGCGCCAATGCCAACGGCGAGGATGGGCGCATCCGCGCGCGTCGCCGCGAGGAGCACGGGCAGCAGAATCGCGACCGCCATCGTGGCGCGCGAGGAGCGCTTCAGGACGTACTTGAATGGAAACCATAGAGCGATGAGCGCAAAGAGGACGGGACCATCGAGGAGAAAGAGCGCGGTGCCGGCGGTTGTCAGTCCCATACCGCCGTGAAAGCGCGTGTAGACCGGCAGGCAATGACCGATGACCGCGACGACGCCGGCGAGCGCGAGTCCCCATTCGCTGCCGGTAGCCGCGCGCGCGAATTCCAGCGCGAGCACGGTCTTGCCCGCGTCGGCGAGGAAAGCAAACGCGGCGGGAAATACACCGGCGGCGCGAAACGTGTTGAGCGCGCCGGTGTGCCCGCTGGCGACTTGGCGCACATCGCGCGCGCCGAACACACGCGAGATGATGACGCCGGAGGGAATCGAGCCGAGGAGGTAGGCGACGAGCGCGGTGGCGAGAAAGTTCATAGTGTATCTGCCCGAAGACGGGGGACGAAAGACCGAAGACGGTGAAAATTCTTCCGTCGTCCGTCCTTCGTCATCCGTCAGGTTTACGCGATCACGCGCAGCCGCTGGGGCAGCAATTCGATTTCCACCCGATGCGCGCCGATGAACGGAATCTCGCCGTCTGTTTCGATAATGAGCGGATCGGGCGACGCGATGACGACGTGCGCGCCTTGCTTGAACTCGACGCGCGGGTCGCCGACGTGCGCGCCCTTCATCACTTTGGGCAGAAGCGACAGAATCCCGACGCGTCCCAAGCCCTGCGCGATCATTACATCCAGTAAGCCGTCGTCGTTTTGGGCGTTAGGCGTGATCCAGAATTCGCCGCCGATGCAGCGCCCATTGCCGACCGCGATCATCGTGCTGGATTGCTCGAGCATATCCGCGCCGATTTCGATTTTGACGCGGGGCACGGAGTACTTGATG
>DAIDTM010000455.1 GCA_027457205.1 Anaerolineae bacterium
GCGGCGGACGAGCGGATTTTGCCCAACCGCTTGCTCGCGCTCATGCTCTTTCAGGGGACGATCGTCGCGATTTCAACGCTCGCCGCGTTTGCGATCGAGTATTTCAGCAGCGGTAACCTTGCCCGCGCGCAGGCGGAAGCATTTACCACGTCGATTCTGGCGCAAAATGTTCAGGCGTTCAACGTGCGAAGCAATCGTCTCTCGATTTTCCAACTGGGCGTGTTCACGAACCGGTACTTGATCGGCGCGTTTGCGCTGGTCGTGATTACGCTGCTCATTTTGTTGTACGTCCCGGTTCTCCAGCCGATTTTCCAAACCGCGCCGCTCGCCATGGAGGACTGGGCGGTTGTCGGCGTTTTCGCGCTGCTGCCGCTCGTTGTGATGGAGATCGTCAAGTTCGTCTGGCGCGCGCGGGAGAAAAAATAAAACGACGAACGACCGATGACGGAAGAGACGCATTCGTCACTCGTCATCCGTCCTCTGTCGTCCGTCAGGGGTTTACTATGCGCGTACACGTAAAATTCTTCGCCATCTTCCGCGAGAGGGTTGGCGTAAAAACAGAATGGACCGAGATTTCCGATGGCACGACGGTCGAGTCATTGTGGCAGCAGTACGCTGCGCGCAGCGCACGTCTTGATAGCGTGCGCGCTGCGTACGCGGTAAATCAGAAACTCGTCAAGCCGGATCAGGTCTTGCGCGACGGCGATGAGGTCGGCTTTTTGCCGCCGGTCAGCGGAGGGGCGAAGACCTTGAACCGCAAAATCACGAAGAGCGCGAAGAAGAACAAGAAAGATACTGGGCGTTCTTCGCACCTTCGCGGTGATGCCTTCATCACGCGCACGCCGCTTGATTTGAACGCGCTGGTGGCGCGCGTCGCATTTCCGGGCGCGGGCGCAATCCTGACATTCAGCGGCGTCGTCCGCGACAACGCACACGGCAAAGCCGTCAGGCATCTGGAGTACGAGGCGTATCCGGAGATGGCGGAGCAAACGCTGCACGACATTATCGCCGAGATTCACGAACGCTGGCGCGACGCGCGCGTCGCGATGGCGCATCGCATCGGCAAGTTGAAAATCGGCGAGCCAAGTCTCATCATCGCAGTCGCCGCGCCGCATCGCCCGGAGGCGTACGCCGCTTCGCGTTACGCCATCGAGCGCGTCAAGGCGGTCCTGCCGGTGTGGAAGAAGGAATTTGCGTCTGACGGCGACCATTGGGTGGAAGGTCCGGTCGCCGGGGAAACGCCGCCGGAAAAAGCGGAGGAAATCGCGCGCGAGGGATAGTCGATTTAGGGTTTATGATTTTCTGAATTCAGATGAAACGGGGCAGGAGATTCACTCCTGCCCCGTCGTTTATGCGTCCCAGGAAAACTTGCGGACGAAAGGCGGGATCGCCTTGACCGCGCCGATCGTAGCGGTCTTGTCGCCTAGCGGACCGCCGTACCACGCTTCGGCTTCCACCATGCCGGCGAGAATCCACGGCGCGACGGAAAAGAGATAATCTGGAATCGGCTGACCGTTGGAGAATACGCCGGCCTGAAACCATTCGTACATCTCAGCGTGAAACTGCGCGTGATACGCTCCATCGCATTTAGGATAGCGGCGGTCGTCTGCCGAACCGTAAATCCATCCGCCTTCGCCGCCAATCATCGGCAGCACCAAGCCGATAATGTCGTACATCCACTGGGCGAACTCGATCAGATTCAGCACGGCGGTATCGTCGTCCAGAATGGTCGCTTGCGGGTGATCCTTCTGATTCAGCGGATCGTACGGATATGCCGGCGGATGATTGACGCCATAGTTGTGCAAGGCAAAGAACGCGCGGTTGAAAATGTCCGTGCGTCCGCCGGCTTTCACCGCATCGAACGCGGCTTGAATCTCGTTTCTGGACAAGGTTTGCAAACCGGGATAACCGCCGGCATCGTAAACCTGCGCCGCCGCCGCGCCCCACCGCGGACCATAGAGCGATAGATAATTGGAAGGCGTGTGCCCGCCCGTCCACTCGCGGCTGTCGCCCGGTTCGTTGTAAATCTGGATGTACGCCGGGATATTGTGCTTTTTGATGTTCTGCACGAACGCGACCCAGTTCGGCGTACCGCCGTTGATGAGGCACTTGGGGCGAATGACCGGCATGATACCGGCATTCCAAGCCGCGACGGCGACCTTCTCCGCTTGCATCGCGTCGCCGGCGTAGAACAGCGCCCACTTGATCCCCAGCTCGACCATCTTCGGAATGTACGTCGCGAGCGTATTGTCGCCCAAGTCCAGCGCAAAGTGAATGCCGCGTCCGTTGTCATTGGCGGGACGTGGAAACTGGTTGAGCGGGAGCGCGCTCGCTGGACGCGTCGCCGGCGGCAGCGGCGTGTACCACGATGGCGCGGGGGATGAAGGAGGCATGGGCGGCGTGCCAGGCGCGGTCGGAACCGGCGGCGTGGGCGGCGTTTGTTGTTGCGGCGGCGTTGGTGGCGCGCTCGGAACGGCGGGCGGTGGAGCCGGAGGCGGTGTCGCTGGTGGCGCTGGACTTGGCGCAGGCGCGGCAGTATCGGGAATCGTCAACACTTGACCCGGCTTGATCAAATTCGGATTCGCGATGTTGTTCGCGGCGGTGATCGCGGCGACGGTTACGCCAAATTTCCGCGCGATGGCGGACAAGGTGTCGCCGCTCTGGACGGTGTACGATTGCGGCATAGCTGTCCTCCTACGACCCGGTCTTCACCGGAATGTTCAACACCTGACCGGGTTTGATGAGACTTGGGTTCGCGATGTTGTTCGCCACGACGATTGCCGCGACCGTCACGCCGAATTTGCGCGCGATGGCGTAGAGCGTGTCGCCGGACTGGACGGTGTATGTGATCGTCGATGGCGCGGAAGGCGGCGCGGGTTGTGTTGGCGGCGGAGGAGTGGTTGGTTGACTCGGCGCGCTGGGCGGCGCGGGAGGCGGCGGCTGATTTGCGCCGGGCGGCGTCGATGTGGAAGGCAGCGTCGGCGGCTGAATGACGACGGGCGCGGGGCTGCCGCCTTGTGCGATGTAATCGCGAATCTGCATCACGCTGCCCATTCCAAACGATCCGTTCTGCCCCCAGCCGTTCATCGCAAAGATCGCCGCGCCGATAACGTAATCGTCCTTCTGCAATTCGTTGTCGTACCAACTTAACGTCGATACGTAGCCCGAGGCGTTGGTGAACTTGCTCCAACCGCATTGCGGCTTGTTGCCCGCGCCCGCGCCGCCATCGATGCCGGTTTCGGTGATGACGATCTGACGACGCGCGTCGGCGGGCAGCGTGTCCATCACGCGGCGATACCGCAGGCAGAGCCAGGTCGATTGATTATCCATCGTCGGCGAACTATATTCGTGGAGCGAGAGCAAATCGCAGTGGCGCAAGCCATCGGCGAGGTATTGCCAGAGGTCTAGTTCGGGGTTGCCGGTCGCGAAGGAATAGGCGCACGATACGAAACCGGCGGCGCGCATCAGGTCGCCCCAGCGCGCGTAAAAGCGTGCGAGTTTTTGCGCGTCGTCCGGTGACTGGACGACCGACTCGTTATAGCCCATCCACGCGTCGTAGATGCCGCGCATCTGCTCGGCTTCGGCTTGCATCGCCGCGAAGAATTGCTCCGCGCGTCCTTCGGGGTCATCGAGAAAAATCTGCTGGCTGTCGTCCACGTAGTGCCGCCCGATGAGGAAGGTGTTGGGCGATACCTGCTTTGCCGCGCGCCAGGTATCGGCTTTGTGCTCCATCGAGACGACGATGCGCGGCTGCGCGGTGGAAAGGTAACCGGGCACGTCGATGCCGCCGAGCGAGATGAGATAGATTCCGAGTTTGCTCTTCATAGTCCCCCCTGCGATGCCTCAGAATGTTGGCGCAATGCTACCCCAGGCGCGCGAAATAGTCAATAGGGGGCAACGCGACAAGCCGATTGACTTTCTCATCGGTTCGCGATATATTCCCGGCGATTTTCTTGTCGAGGTGAACAATGGCTGACGAGACCGAAAACTGCGCGTTCTGCAAGATCGTCGCCGGAACCGCGCCCGCGTATCGAATTCACGAAGACGAACTGTCGCTGGCGATACTGGACATCAATCCATTCGCCAAAGGACACGTCCTGGTGATCTCAAAGCGACACACCCAGTGGTGGCATGAGTTGAATGCGGACGAGACCGCGAGTCTCTTCAAGACCGCCAATCTGGTGGCGAACAAAATGATGAAGGCGTTCTCGCCCGAATTCGTGCTGATGTTCGCGCGCGGCAGACGGATTCCGCACACGCACATTTTCCTAGTTCCGACTTTTCGCGGCGACTTGCTCGACCGATTTTTCAATGCGCTGGAGAAGATTCAGGAATCGCCGCAGGACCTAGCGCGGCTTAAAGACGCGGCGGCAATGGAGCAAGCGGCGCAGCAGTTACGCAGCGCGTAGGCGGCGACGGTGTGCACACGTTTTGACTTTCGGCTCACTCTGCGCTATAGTTGAATCGTAAGCTTGTCTTTGGCACGGGTAGTCCACTGAACGTTCCTTGAGGCGACGACGCTGCGTCTGTGCCCGTGTACCGAATGTTTCCGATCGCGCGTGTCATCGGAACAACTCGTGCGTTTCCGCGAATGGTTTGACGAAAAGGAAAACAAAATGGGACAGAAACAGGGCGCGGAGCAGCCAGGTCATCTGGAACAGCAACAAGAGCAACGACGGCGACAACAGCAACAAGAGCAGCAGCAACTGGAACAACAACAGGAACAAAAGCGGAAACGGCAACAAGCCGAACAGAAACAATTGGAGCAGCAGCAGGAACAGAAGCGGAAGCTGCGACAAGAGGAACAAAAACAACTGGAGCAACGAGAAGAACAGAAACGGAGACAGCCAAAGCCGTAGCCGCGCGATTACCTGAACCGCAACGGCAAGAACTCCGCGCTGCGGCTATCCTGTGAAGATTGTTTCGCCGGTAATCGTTCGGACGCTTTGACTCTTCAACTAATCCGCACTACATTTGTATTGTAAGCTTGTCTTTGACCACGGGTAATCTGACGAACGTGACTTGAGGCAATGAATGCCGCGTCCTTGCCCGTGTACCGAATATTTCCGATTTACTGCACCTGCTGCTGGGCGCGCGTCCTTTGAATATGCATTGGACGCGCGGTAGGCGGCAGGTGTTTTGTTCCTGCGAGCATTTACGTCGCTGCGCTTTCGATGTATAATTGATGCCAGGTGAGGTGCAATATGATTCACGTTCAGGTCGAAGAAGGATATCGCTTAACCGTTCCCAAGAAATTGCGCGGCAAACTGAGAATTGGCGACAAGATGCTGGTGAATGTGGACCGGTCTGGTCGCATCGTCCTACTTTCAGAAGAACGGATTCGAGCTACTCTCAAACGCACGGCGGGGCTTTGGCACGCGCGAAAGGATCTTCCCGCCGACGGGGTGAAATACGTCAATCGACTGCGCCGCGGTCAACGCTTGAAACGGTCGGGAGTGACCCGCCATGCAGCTCGTTGATACTGACGTTTTGATCGATCACTTTCACGGCGTTACAGCGGCGACTGAATATATTGCCAGTGCCTTGCTTGCCGACGGCGAACTATTCATTTCTGCCATATCAGTATCGGAGATTCTTGCCGGGATGAGAAAAGGCGAGGAGGCGGATACAGAAGAACTACTTGCACTATTTACGATTCAACCGGTAGGCGAAGCCGAAGCACGCGCGGCTGGCATGTATCTGAATCAGTTCGCGCAAACACACCGATTGGAACTGGGCGATAGCATTGTTGCGGCAACCGCCCGGGTTCTGGGCGCAGAATTGATCACACGCAACGTCAAGCATTATCCAATGAGCGACATTGTGATTCGAGCACCTGAGCGCGGACGGAAGAAACGATGATCCACCATTCGTTGAAAATCGACACCGCTCGGCACCTGCTGTTTGCCGCGCGTACTGAACGCGCGGCGAGCGGCAGGTGTCGTTCTATTGTGCTCATATGGCTGATCGCAAAGGGAGGAAACTAGAATGCCAAACAAAATGCACCACCAAGTCGAAAGTTTTCAGAAGGCAATTGCATTTGCTCTCGAGGCAGTGTCCGGAGTTGCCGACGAGTCCTTGAAGGTTGTTGCTTTCCAGGTTATATTGCAGAGATTACTTACATTTGACGATGCAAAGCTCATAGAAGAGAAAACACTGCGCGAGAAACCGCATCCCTATCAAGCAACCGCAAAAGAAAAAGATAAGAGACCAAAAGGACCAAAAGGCCGTGTGGAAGAACTCATAAAAGAAGGTTTCTTTAGCCAGAAAAGGACGTTGGCAGATATAAGAAAGGAACTTGAGCGTCACACTTGGTATCACCGTGTAGAAGACTTGGGTCCAACATTAGTACGTATTGTACAAGAAAAGAAACTGCGACGAATCAAAGAACCGGAGAAGGAAGGCGGCAAACTCGCTTGGAGATACTCGAATTGGTAGGATAATCAAATGCCAACAAAGAGAAAACGTTCAAATCCGTCTGAACCAAAGGTCTCGGATCAGATAGGACACTTCCTATTAGAATCCGAAAGAATAGCTGACCAAGCCAAACGCGCAAAAAAATCCTTGACAGGAAACAATGCTAGTGCAGAGCGTTTCCACAACTGTCGAGCTCAAGCATTTCGCGCGTTCAAAGAAATGAAGATCATTCTGGATCCTTTTGCTACTCCGAGTCTCGAGAGAACTCTCGCTGATATGGAAAAGCAGTTGACAATTTTGTTGGGCCCGAAAGTACCGATGGCAGATAGAAGGGAGATAAGGAGGGAAATAGAATTTCTAGTAAAGACAGAAATAGAACCATCGCTTTCTTCGGTGAACCAAACAGAATTGGAATTCATACCAATAGAGATTGTGGATAGAAGCAGGGGTTATGTTGTCAATACCGCTCGTCAGATAAATAATTGTTTCCACGGGGAATGCTTCGATGCATGTGGGGTAATGATTAGAAAACTCCTCGAAACGCTCATAATAGAAGTGTTCGAAAAGAAAGGCATTGCCAGCATCATCAAAGACGGTAGCAGTAATTATCTTATGCTTACAGACTTGGTGAGTAAACTGCTCAATACTCCTGAAACGCCGGTCGGAAGAACTACTCGGAAAGAGTTGCCTATGATTGCTGTTGTTCTAAACAACTGTGCTCACAACAGGGCGTTTAACATCAGCAAGACTCAACTTATTCAGAATAAGACTACAATTGTGATTGCAGTACAGGAGTTAATGGGACTGTGGGATGTTCGTAATCCTTGATATAGAAAAAGAGTCACCTTCGACTCCGCCTTCTCCGCCATCGAATGAATTCGACGGCTACCATGCACGAAACCTGTGGAATGTGTCAATAGGTTTGAGACAACTCGCTCTGGAATTTACTGAACTGGCAACGCCCCCTTCAGTGACGGCTTGGGTGGATTGATCCAGACCGCCACGGGCAGTTGAGCCGGCACGGGCGCGCCTTTCACGAAAC
>DAIDTM010000456.1 GCA_027457205.1 Anaerolineae bacterium
GTCTCAAGTACGCACAACTGCGCCACGGTCTCTCGCCCGACGTGATGAGCAACGCGCCGCGTCCGATTGAAAGTTATCGCGTGGAGATATAAAAAAATACGCAATACGCAATACTTGCTACGTATTGCGTATTGCGTAAACAGCCAATGTACAAAAACCACCGCATCTCGCTCGTCATGCCGTGCTACAATGAAGAGCGCGGTTTGCCCGAAGTCTACCGCGATCTGCCTTCCATCGTCGACGAAGTGATCGTCGCGGACAACAACTCGACCGATCGCACGGCAGAGATCGCGCGGCAGTTCGGCGCGATCGTCGTCACCGAAACTAAGCAGGGCTACGGCGCGGCGTACAAAACCGGCTTGCGCCGCGCCACCGGCGACATCATCGTCACGATGGACGGCGACGGCACCTACCAGCGCAACTTTATCCCGATCCTGCTCGACGTGATGATCGACGAAGGATTCGATTTCATCACGTGCGACCGCACCGGGCACAAGGACAAGCCGAGCAACTGGCTGCGCGTCTTTGGCAACGACGTGCTGAACCTGTTCATCTGGCTGCTCTTCTGGTTTCGCGTGCGCGATTCCCAGTCCGGTATGTGGGTCTTTCGCCGCTGGGTGCTTTCGCATCTGAATCTCACCAGCGACGGGATGGCGTTCTCGGAAGAGATCAAGCTGGAGGCGATGTCCAAGAAGGCGTTGATTCGCTCGAACGAATTGCCGATCTATTACAAAGAGCGGCATGGCGTGAGCAAACTGCGTATCTGGCGCGATGGTTTCTACAATCTGTTTTTCCTCTTCCGCAAACGTTTTGGAATGCTGGGCAAAGCGCCGCCGCTGGTCGAACCCGGCGAGCTGAATTTGCAAAAAGAAGCGAAAGCGTAGAAAATAAGCGGGCGAATTTTGCCCGCTTTTTGATTCTCATACCGACTGTGAAAAAACTACTGCCCCGTCCGCTGGTCTTCCTACTCATCATCTTTTTCGCCTTGGCGCTTTTCTACTCGATCATCATTCCGCTCTTCGAGGGACCAGACGAAGACGACCACTTCCGCTACGCCAAATTCATCGCCGATACGCGCGCGCTGCCGGTATTAGCGTTTGAGCCAGGCGGCGGCGCGGCGGGACATCAGGGCTGGCAGCCGCCGCTCTACTACGCACTCGTCGCGGCGATCATCACACCGATCGACACGTCCGATTATGCACAGCACCTCTGGCGCAACGACGCCGCGACTTTTGTCGGCGATCCGTCATGCTGCGGACGCAACATCTACTACCACACCGATTCCGAGAATTTTCCGTACACGCGCACAACGCTCGCCGTGCACCTCGCGCGTCTGCTGTCGATTCTCTTCGGCGCGGTCACGGTGGCTGCAACGTACAAATTGACGGAGACCGTTCTTCGCAATTCGCAATTCGCCGCTCGCCGTTCGCTTCCTCTCGCCGCGGCGGCTGTCGTCGCGTTCAATCCCAGCTTTCTTTTCGCCAGCGCGCTCGTCTCCAACGACGCGCCGCTCGCCGCGCTCTCCTCGCTCGTTTTGTTGGTGTGGATCAAATGGCTCGTCGATCAAACCACGCCAACGCTCAAGTCTGCCGCGCTCCTCGGCGGACTGATTTCACTGGCAATCCTAATCAAGACGACGGCAATCGGCTTGGTACCATTGTCGATGCTGTTGCTCGCGGTCATCGCGTGGCGGCAGCGCGATCTGCGCCTGGCAGTTGCCGGCAACGCGGTGATGCTGGCAGTGATCGCGCTGCTCACCGGCTGGTGGTTCGCGCGTAATCAGGCGCTCTACGGTGACCCGCTCGCGCTGCGGCTCGTCTCGGTCGCGTCGCTCTTTCCGCGCGCCGGTCCGCTGACGCTGTCCGAACTCTTTCAGATTTCATTCCCCTGGATGTGGCAGACCTTCTGGGGCGGTCCCACGCCCGGCGATTTTTCGCCGGTGCTGCTCGTCGCACTTGCAATCTTGGCTGTATTCGCAGCAATCGGAACAGTGATTTTCGCCATTCGCCGTTCGCCACAGTTAGCCATTCGCAGTTCTTTTGCTTTTCTCGCCGCGTGGCTCGCTTTCATTCTCGTCGCACAGATTCAATTCATCCGGACGACCATCGGCGCAGACCAGGGACGCTACCTCTTTCCTGCCATTCCCGCGATCGCATTGTTCTTCGTCGTCGGGCTAACGACGCTCATCGGATGGCTGACGGACGAGGGGCGACGGTTGTCTTCGGTCTTCCGTCTTTCGTCCTCCGTCTTCATTGGCGCATTCTTCGCACTTGCGCTCTTCGTCCCCTTCGCCTACACGCTGCCCGCGTACGCGCGCCCTGCGCTCGCGTCCGCCAGCGTCCTCACGCGCGCGTCGCATCCGATGCAAGTCGATTTCGCGAACCTGATCGAGCTGCGCGGCTACGATTACGACGCGCCTTCGGTCAAGCAAGGTGATGCGCTGCGCGTCACGCTCTACTGGCGCGCGCTCGCGCCGTTGTCGGAATCGTACCGCGTATTTGTTCATCTCGTTGGACTGGACAATCGCGTCGCCGGCGGCGCGGACGTCATCCCCGCGCGCGGCGCATTCCCC
>DAIDTM010000457.1 GCA_027457205.1 Anaerolineae bacterium
TGGCGCGCAGGTGGGCGCAGTGGATGGCGGCGACCGGGCAGGCGCGGCAGATGTTGGGCGAGACTTCGCGGTCGCCCGTTTTGATCTTATCGCAGAGGATGTGCCCGTCGTCATCCACCTGACGATACGGGCAGGGTTTCAGATTCAAAACAAAACTCCCTCAACAGAACACTTGTTCTGATTATATTATAAATCAGAACCTTCGTTCTGTCAAGGGAGTTGTTTGAAAAACCGGAACGCGGGGATCGGCTACGCGGGCAATTTCTGAAGCTGTCGGATGACGAGTACCACCTTGCCCTGAACTTCGACGTTACGCGGATCGGCGTAGAACGGTTTCATCGTCGGGTTCATCGGCTGAAGGCGAATCCGGCTGCGCTCGCGGTAGAGCCGCTTGAGGGTGGTTTCCTTTTCGTCCTTGAGCCAGACGGCGACCATATCGCCATTCTGCGCGGTTTCCTGTTTTTTCATCACGACGATATCGCCGTCGTTGATGAGCGCGTCGATCATCGAATTCCCTTTTACTTCCAACGCGAAAAGTCCTTCTTGATCCGGAATGAGATCGCGCGTCAGCGATAAGACTTCACCGTCGAGCGGCGCCAAGCCGGCATCCGGCACCGGGATCGGATGCCCGGCGGCAATTTTGCCGAGCAGCGGAATCTGCACAAAGCTCGCGCCGCCGACCATCGACTTGGCGTTCGCGCCGATGACGCGCAAGCCGCGCGAGACTTCTTTCTCGCGCTGGATCAACCCTTCGCGCACCAGGATGTTGAGATTATAGTTCACGACCGACGTCGAGGTGATGCCCACCTTCGCGCCGATCTCGCGAATGGTCGGCGGACGGCCCTTCTCGCCCATGAATTTTGTAATGAACTCGTAGATGCGTTGTTGTCTTTCTGAGAGTCCCATCTCCAACCTCCTCGGCTCTATCGGCGATTCGCGTCTGACAGGCACGCGCGCCATCGAACATTTGTCCATATTATACCACGAACGCTTGTTCTGTGTCAAGCGCACAAAAACTCGAATTTTTGGCGTGTGAGGCGCACGCGGACTAACCCGCGCGCCGCGGCGGAGGTTTAGGGATTGTAATAGGGCTCGTCAATGATCTTGAGGAAGACTTGGACGATCGCGGGGTCTAGGCAGTTGCCCGATTGTTCGTGGAGTTGTTGCCGCGCTTGCTCAACCGTTAGTGCCGGGCGGGATGTTCGGGCGGTGAGCAGACCGTCCCACGCATCGGCGACGGCAAAGATGCGCGCGGACAGGGGAATCTGATCGCCCTTTAGCCCGCGCGGGTAGCCCTTTCCGTCCCAGCGTTCGTGGTGGCAGTACGGAATATCTACTGCGGGCTGCAGGTACGCGATCGGCGACAACAGTTCGTTGGCAATCGTTGGATGTTGACGCAGAATTTCTTCTTCGGGCGGGGTGAGCGGATCGCGCTTGAGCAGGACGCGGTCTGGAATCGCGATCTTGCCGATGTCGTGCAGCAGCGCGCCGCGACGAACGTGCGCCAGGTCTTCGCCGCGCATTCCCATCGCGCGCGCCAACGTCACCGCCAGATCCGTGACCCGCTCTGTACGGCTGCCCGTCTCTGGATCGCGCAAATCGAGCGAGCGCGCCCAACCCTCCAGGGTCGCGTCGTATGCCAGCGAAATGTCAAAATTCGAGCGCTGCAAGCCGTCGAACAACGCCGCGTTGTCGACCGCGATCGCCGTCTGCCCGGCGAGCGTTTCGATGAAATCCAACCACTCGGCGTCGTGATCCAGCCGAGCGCGGTGAAAGATTTCCAGAACGCCTTTGAGCTGTCCTTTGGCGATAAGCGGCGCGGCGTAATAGGCGAAAAATCCTTCGCCTTCGATCCGTTCCGGGATTTTTGCTGCCGCGTCGGCAGCGTGCAGATTGGGAATCTGGATCAAGCGTCGCTCCAGCGCGGCACGCCCGGCGTAGTCTTGCCCGATCCGGACGCGGGCGCGTTCAGCCGCCATCGTGCGAAATCCACGCCCGGCAGAATATTCCAGCATCTGGGTTTGCGGATTCAGCAAGAGCACATCCGCCGCGTCCACGCGCAACTGAGAGATGATTTGATCGAGCAGGACGTTCAATGTGACGCGCAGGTCGAGACTGGCACTGATGGCGATATCGATGACGTGCAGCGCGTCGAGCCGTTGCAAGCGTTGCTCGGTCTGCTGATGGAGCGCAGCGCGGTGAATCGAGTTCCCGGCGATTTCGGTCAACGTATTCAGCAGCCGCACCTCGTCCGCAGTCAACACGCGCGGTAATGGGACTGCGACGTCTAGAACGCCGATGACCTCCTGGGCGGTGCGAATCGGCACGACTGCGCCGCCCCAACCTGCCGGCACCGCAGGACGCGCCAGTTCGCTGGTCTGCGGATCCGTCAGAAATTCTCGAACGACGCGCGACTGACCGGATCGAAAGACCTGCCCGGCGACTCCGTCGTCCGCCGGCGAGACTTGGGGCGTTTCGGCAAACCAACCACGCGTCGCTAGGACGCGCAATTCGTCAGACGATGCGTCATAAAGCGCGAGTTCCCCGGCATTCGTGTCCAGCGCCGCCAGCAGTTCATCCAGCAGCAACGGAACCATTTCGTCGACGGTTTGAGCTTGGCGGAGAGCAGTTGAGAGTTTGGCAACTGCCTCTAGTTCGGCAAGACGGTGGCGCGTTTCGTCAAATAGCCGTGCGTTTTCCAGCGCAACCGCCGCTTGATCCGCGAGGAGCTCGAGAACGCGCAGTTCGTCCGCATCGAACGCGCGCGGCTGAGCGAAGGCGACGTTCATCACGCCGCGGACTTGACCGCCAATTTTCAACGGAAAACTCGCGATCGCGCCGCTCCACGGTCGGTCCTGGAAGAGCGGGTGATGAAGCGTATCCGGCACAACGATGGAAGCGCCTTGCCGCGCGACCGTGTAGGTAATACCCTGGGAACGCGGTTCTTCGATGGCTCGGTCCTGCGCGCCGCCGGCGAAAATCGCCGCGCCAAACGTGAGGCGTTCGCCGTCGTACAAAAAGATGTGCGTGTCGCTGGCATTGACCAGTTTGAGCGCGTGCTCGATGATTTGGTTCAGGACTTGGCGCAAATCTAGCGTCGATGTCACATGCAGACTGGCTTGCCGCAGGGCTTCCAGCTCCGCCGTGCGCTTGCTTTGCGCCTCGAACAACCGCGCGTTCTCCATCGCCACGGCGACTTGATTCGCAAAGAGAACGATCAGTCGCTCGTCCTGCGGCGTAAACGCGTTCAGCCGCGTGCTCAGAACGCCCAGGATACCGCGCAATTGGTTTTCATGCTGAATGGGCGCCCACAGCCCTGAGCGAATCTCAGGATCGATGAGGATCCAGCGTGAATCGGCTTGAACGTCGCCCACGTTGAGCGGGGTACGCTGCCGCGCGACCCAGGCGACCAGCTGTTCGTCTGCGGCTGAAAAGCGAAGACGCGCGGCGGCTTCAGCTGAATGCGCATCGCCGTACCCGATGTTCAGTTCAAAACTGAGCTGGTCCAGCGATGCGTCGTAACGGAAGAATTCGGCGCGTTCGGCATTCAGCGCGCGCATCGCGATCTTCAAAAGGAACTCCAACTGCGCGTGCGAATCGAGGACGCTGTTCAACGCCAAGCCGGCGTCGTACAAGAGTCCAAGTTGTTCGGCGCGCGAACGCGCCTCTTGCAGCAATCGCGCGTTATGCGCCGCGCCAGCGACGTGCGCGGCAAAGAGCGACAAGAGTCGCGCATCCTCTTCGGTAAATTGACGCGTCGTCTCGCCAAATTCTTCGACGACGAGTACTCCGATCAACTCCCCGCCGGAGAGCATCGGCACTTCGATAACGGCAGACAGTGGCGTTCCTTCAAATTGGGGCGCGCGCAGACGCCAAGTCCGATAATCGTTCACGATCAGCGGCTGGCGCGTTTGCGCTACTCTGCCTGCCATTCCCTCGCCCATTCGCAGGCGCGTACCCAGCGGCGTCCATGGGTGGGTTGCCACGGTCACGACCAAATCGCCGCGCGCCGCGTCATACAGATACATCCCGCCGCCAGAGGCGGAAAACATCTTTACTGCGCGTTCGACGATGGTTTGCAACAGAGTCGGCAAATCCAGGTGCGTTGCTAGATCGAGGGTGATCTGATACAGCACGGCGAATTCGTTCGCGCGCTTTTCGCTGTCCGCCAGCAGCCGCGCGTTTTCGAGCGCGATCGCCGCTTGGTTGGCGAACGTCTCCAGCCGCGCGAGGTGAGTCTCGTCGAAAAAACCCGGCGTGACGCTGCTGAGGTTGAGAAAGCCGATCACCTGCTCACGGACGCGAATCGGCGCGCCGATCACGGATCGAATCCAACGCGTTTCCAACAGGTCGACCCAGGTTGGATCATTCTTGGTATCGGCGACCAGCACCGAATGACCGGTTTCCAACATTCGACGCATCCGCGCGAATTTCGCGATCGGAAACCGTTGCGCCATGAACCAGTCTTCCACGCCATGCTGGGCGTATCCGCGGCAACCCACCGGGCGCGCCGCGTCCGATTCGATCAGCATCATATCGGCGGCGTCATGCGGCACCACCCGCCCAACGTTGTCCAGAATGCGCTTCAGGACTTGGTTAAAGTTCAGGGTACTGGTGAGCGCGGCAGTGGTGTCGCGTAGCGCGTCCGCCAACGCGCGCTGATCGCGCTCCGCCGCTTGGACGCGCCGGAGTTCGCTCAAGTCTTGCACGTTGACGATGAAATAGTCCAATTCGCCTTTGGCGTTTCGGACGGATGTGACTTGGATCAGCGACGGAAAAAGCGTGCCATCTTTGCGCTGATTCTGCGACTCGAAAACGTACTGGGTTTGCTCGCGCAGGATGCGGATCAATTCATCGATCTGGGGATACGACTCCGCCGCCAGCACGGTCTGAAATGGTCTGCCGAATAGTTCTTCCACGGTGTAGCCGTGCATCCGCGCGAAAGCCGGGTTGATCATGTCCATCGCGTCGGCGTCGGGTCCGGTGATGACAATGCCCACCTGGGTATTTTCGAGGACTTGCATCCAGTTCCGCATCGTCGCGTCGGATTCGGCGCGTTCCAGCTCGCGCTTTTGCAGCGCCGCCGCCATTTCGTCCAGCCGGCGCTCCAATTGACCCAGTTCGCTGATTTCGTAGGAGGGCCCGCTCCGCACTCTCAGATTGCCGGCAGCCAGCTGGCTGGCAACATCCGATAGCGCGGTCACGCGGCGGACGATGAAAATGTCGCCGACGATCCACGCGGCGATCATCGCCAGAAGAGTCACGAGTCCCAGCCCAATCAGATTGCGGGCGAACGCTTGATCGACCTGGGCATAGGCAACGCTGGTTGGAATGCCGACGCTCACGTACAGAACCGGCGCTTGCGCCGCGTCGCGCACGGAGGTGAAGGCATACAGCCGCGCGACCCCATCCGCGCCCACCGCCTCCGCCGTGCCCTCGCCTTGCGGTAGTTGACGACCAAGCGCCGCGGGCAACGATTTGCCAACCCATTCCGCCGGATTCGGGTAGCGCGCCAGGATGGTCAAGTTACGATCCGTCACGTCGAACGTCGAGCCGGAAGGCAGCGCCGCGTTGGAGGCAAGCCGACTGAACCAATCGAGACTCAGGGAAATGTAAATCACGGCGCGTACGTTGCCCGCTTCGTCCAAAACGGGCAGACTGGTGTGAAGGACCGGCGCGCCGGTGATTTGCCCCACCTGGTATCCGCCGATAGAAAAAGCGCGCGTTTGGAGCGCGCGCTGGAAGAAGGTGCGGTCGGCAATGTTGACGGGCGATTGAATGGGAACGGCGCTGCAAAAGACATTGCCGCTGGGGTCCGCCGCGCCCAGATTGACGTAATTGGGATGCTGTTGAAGCACCCCGGCGAAGAGGGCATTGCACGCCGTCGAGTTGCGGCTGAGGACTTGGGGCGCTTGAGCGAGTGCGATGAGCTGGTGGTCCGCCGCGTCGATCAATTGCGACTGATTGTCCGCCGCGATATTCGCGAGGCGCAGCGCATTGTCCTGCTCCTGTTGCGTCGCCAGACGGTGCTGTTCCAAGTCGCCATACAGCGCCAGTCCGAAGGCAGGCAGCAGCGCCAGGAGGGCGAGGAGCACCAAACGCGCGCGCAGACTGGCGTAGAGGGAACGCAGGAATTTCGTTACGATTCCCGGTTGCCCAACTGCATCAAGTTTGTGCTGCTGGTCTAATTTCACTCAGATACCCAGAATCAATCTGTACCCATCATAGCGCGGATTAGACTAGCAGTCAAAAACAGACAGCCGTTAACGATTTCTCGCCAACGGCTGTTGTGTCGTGAAGCGCTGCCTAAAAAAGATGAATTAGGTCAGTTTCACTACATTGGTGGCTTGCGGTCCTTTGGGACTGTCTTCGATGGAAAATTCTACCTTGTCGCCCTCGGTGAGACTGCGATAGCCCTCGGACTGGATCGCGGAAAAGTGGACAAAGACATCTTTGCCGCCGTCGTGCGCGATAAAGCCATAGCCCTTTGCCGCGTTGAACCACTTGACCGTGCCCGTGATGCGATCAGCCATGCCCCTGACACCTCCCTTCATTTCAGGTTTCGGATGAAGGAAAAGTTCGTAAAATAAAATCGCCGCGGCCGGAAGTTCCTGCCTTGGCGATCACACACCTCACACCAAACGCGCACTTGCCGTTCCTACAATTTAATTATCACATAAACTCACCCGGTTGTCAAGCCCGTTGGAGAAAATTCCGCGCCTCCGCGCGCAAGTACCGCGGCGTCAGTACGAAAGTACTACAGACACCTAGACCGTCACGTGATAAGATGCGATTAGAAATCAGCCAGCGCTTCCCCCGGCGCGGCTGAACAAAAACTCAGGGTTCCTCCTCCCCCTGAGTTTTTTGTTTTGCGCCCTGCCTCTCGCAGATTGCAACCGGCAGGAGGCGGAATAGCCGCCCGATTTGGGCAATCGGACAAGGCGCGCATCACATGCGCTTGAGCGCGATCATCGTCACGTCGTCAAAACGCACACCCTCGCCGGCAAAATCGGTGACTGCCTGTTTGATCTCATCGACCAGACCTTCCACGCTCAGGTGCGCGTTGGCGACGACCAGGTCCGCCAAGCGGTCCTCGCCAAACTCTTCTTCCTGGGCGTTGATCGCGTCCGTCACGCCATCAGTGTACATCAAAATCAAGTCACCCGGCGCAATATCGACTTCGTGTTCTTTTTGTGAGATTCCTTCCAGCACACCCAGCGCCAGACCGTGCTCCTTTAGCGTCGTCAACTCCTTGCGCGCCGCGTGATAGAACAACGGCGGGTTGTGCCCAGCGTTGACGTACGTCAGTCGATGCGCCTGTGGATCGAGGATCGCGTAAAAAACCGTGACGAACATATCCGAATGCGCGTCCGCCAAGATCAAATCGTTCGCGCGCTCGATGGTCTCGCGCGCGGTGGGCTTGCCGATCGCCATCGTCCGCAGGATCGTGCGCGACAGCGCCATAAACATCGCCGCCGCCATGCCCTTGTCAGAGACGTCGGCAATCGTCATCCCCACGCGACCGCCGTGCAGCGTGACGAAATCGTAGAAATCGCCGCTCACCTCACGCGCGGTCTGCCACAGCGAGCAGAGTTCATAGCCCGGCACGCGCGGGCACGCGTCCGGCAAAAAACTCTTTTGAATCTGCCGCGCCAACCGCAGTTCGTGATCGAGTCGTTTTTTTTCTTCCGCGGACTGGTTGAGTCGCGCGCTCTCGATCGCAACCGCCGCCTGGTTCGCGATGCCCATCACCACTTCGATCTCGTGCGCGCTAAAGCGGCGCGGCCGCGCGCCTTGATCGACCATCAGCGCGCCGACGATTTCACCGCGCGTGATCAGCGGCGCGAGCAGCAGCGAGCGGATGCCAAACATCTGGATCAATTCCGGGCGCAGCAATCCGCTCGACGCGGCGTCTTCGATCATCAACGGCGTTTGATCGCGGTACATTTGGGCGAACGCGAACGCATCGTCCGAACGGAATTCAAAATCCATCAGCGCGGCTTGCAAATGTTTCGACAGACCATACGCTTTGGCGGGCGCGAACTTGCGCTCGCCTGGATGGTACAGCAACGCCGCGCAGCGCGCCACGCCGACGAGCAGCGGCGTGATGCGGACGACCGTCTCCAACGCCTCATCCAGATCGGCTGTCGCCGCGAGGTTCTGCGAAACCTGAAGCATCACGTTGAGATAGTACGCTTCCTCTTTTTGCGAGTCGAACAGCCGCGCGTCTTCCACCGCGACGGCGATTTGCGCGGCGAGAGTTTTCGAGACGAAAAGGTCTTCGTCGCCGAACGCGTTCAACTCGCGACTCTCAATGTCCAGCACGCCGGTGACTTGCTTGCCGATGGTGAGCGGCACGACGATCTCCGAGCGCGTTTCGGTGGGTTCCTGATCCGGGTAAGGCATAAAGCGCGGCTCTTGGCTCACGTCGTTCGCGACCAGCGGCTCGCCGGCAGCGGCAACCCAGCCGACAATGCCGTCCACGCCGACGCGATGCCCCACGCCGCGCTCGCGCCACTCGGCGCCGCGCGGATGCGTGCTGGCGCGGAAAACGGCATAGCCCTCTTCGACCGTGAAAATGTGGACGTGCGTATAACCAAAGCGCTCACGAATCTGGTTGACCACCTTTTGCAGCAACTCGTCCAGATCGATCAGCGCGGCGATCTGTCGGCTGATTTCGCTGATCGCCGCGAGCTGCGCGGCGCGCTTGCGTTCAGCCGCGTAGAGGCGCGCGTTCTGAATCGTCACCGCGGCTTGCGCGCACATCGACGCGAGATTGCGTCCGTGGATCTGAACATAGGCGCGCGGCTTGGCGGCAAACAGCGCCAGGACGCCGATCAACTCGTCGCCGGCGCGCATCGGGACGAGCAGCGCGCTGCGCGGCGAACGCCCGTCGATCTGCGCTTGATTGCCGGCGCTGAGCGCGATGCCGGTCGCGTCGAGCGGCTGGACGAACGATTTGACGAGATCGACTGCGCGGACGAAATCACGGTGCGCGGCAAAATATTCCAGGAGCGGACTGGAGCGCGTCTCGTACGGATGCCGCGTTTCGCGCGCCGTCGCCTCCAGCGCGAGCAGGACGGTTTTCGGCGCGCGCTCGTCCTGCGCCAGTTCGATGCGATACAGATCCGCCGGGACGATCCGCTGCGCGTGTTCGTACAGTAGATCGATCACTTTTTCCGAATCGAACACTGCGCGCGACAAGGCATTGCCAAACTCGTTCATCACCGTCATTTCGCGGCGTCGGCGTTCGAGGTCCAGACTCGCGTCGGCAAACCGCTGGACGACGACGGCGGTGCCGACCAAGCCGAGCGCGATCATCAAGACCATCTCGACGTTGAGGGTCGAGTAGACGACCGCGATCACAATCGCAAATGGCAGCGGCAGTAGTTCGATAAAAACAGAATAGAGGACAATCGTGCGCAGAAAATTCGATAGTCCCGCCGCGCCGCCGCGCAAAAACTCTAGCACGCCCCAACCGATATGATCGATGACGAACCACGCCACTGCCGCGGCGATGATGGGTGCCAGTGTGGCGATCGTGAAGTCGCGCGGCATAAACTTGCCGCCGAACGTCAGATAGAGATGACTGCTCGCATACGCCATTCCAATTTTAAGACCGGCGTTGAACACCGGAATCTCGAACAGTTCGCGGAAGGTATGCTTGTTCCGCCGCCACGCGTTGAGGAACAGGTAGACAAATCCACTCGACGCGCCGACCCACGCGCCGAGCACGGGACCAAAGATGAACACGGCGGCGAGATCGACGATGCTGACGAGACTGTGCGTCACCTCGGGCGCGGCGTGAAAGCCGGCGCGTTTAAGAATGAACGACAGGAGGGCAAAGAACGTGAGCGGCAGCGCGGACTGGATCAGCTCGTGCGGGTTGGTCAACGCGACGAGCGCGCCAACGCCGAACACGCCGAGGGCGAGCGCGTAGATGGTGGCGGGGAGAAAACTTCGAGTCATGACATTTCGACGTTTGAACGATTCACTTTGCCATTGCGTCCGAAATCGCTTTGAGCGACACATCGTACCGATACGGAATGTTCATATGATACCCAGTTTTCTGCACTTTCTTTCACCGTGCGAGTGAATTTGGGAGTTCCTGAGAACGCCCGCACACCCATCTTTTCGGTTCAATCAGTGTGGCTTGACCGGGCATCGGATGAAGTACAAGACCGTGGGGCATTGTAGCACAACACGAGGGCAGAAACAAATCATTTGGGCGAGCGCGAGCAGCAATGTGGTTGCTCATCGGGCATATCTCTACTGACCTCATCGTATCATCGCTTGGGATTCGCCGACATAGCGTTCATCCCATCTGACATTGCCAAACCATGCAATGTAATCGTCGTGGAGAAAGCAAAGACCTTGAATCGCAAAGAGCGCAAAGGTCCGCAAGTCCAGGATTGTTCCTTCGCGCTCCACCTGCCCCGGCGGCGCCAGGGTTTGCGTTCTTCGCAGTTGAGCTTATTTGGTTTCGGCTCGACCGAGTTAGGATGGAGCTGATTGCGAATCGGTCCACTCTTCATCCCGGAGGTGAAACCGCTTTACATAGAACGTTCCGCCATCGTAATAGCCCCGAATGTAGCCGCTTCCATCTTTGCACAAATAGTTGCGAAGCACATCGGGCGACTGGTGAAAGTTGGACCACGCATCCACGCGGACGCCGGGGTTTGCGTTGAACCACGCATTCTTTCCAATTGTCTCAACCAGTAGTTTCGTTTGTTTCTCGTTGATCAGAGCATTCTGGTTCATCAATTTCATCCTTCCGATATCCAATTCAGGTTCCGTGCAACGAATCACCGATTGTGATTCACCACAACAGCCTTCAATCCCCGGACAACGCATAAGAGGGTTTGTTCCAGCGGTAAACATAGACCGACAGCGTAAGCCAAACGCTTCCGAGCAAGTACGCGGCGAGCACATCGCTTGCCCAATGCTGTCCCTCGTAGATCCGCGACAACCCAATCAATGCAACCATCCCGCCGAGAATAATAATCAGCAACGTTCGCCACCAAGAATGTTTGAGCAAGGTGTAAACCAAAAACACCAAATAGCCAAAGAACGCGGTAAAGTACAGCACATGCCCGCTCGGAAAAGAGTAATCTCTCAGCTGGCTAATGACGTTTACCAAGTCGGCGCTTGGTCGCGGACGATCCACCAACAGTTTGATGCCGAGTCCCAGGACCGAAATACCGACCGCGCTGGCAAAAGCGACGACCGATTCCCATTTCAGTCCGCTCGCGTAGAGGAATAAGAGAATCAGGAAAGAGATCACGTTCACCTGGGGAGCGAACCCAATCCAACTCAAGGCTCGCATGAGCACGTCGAACCAACCCGCCCTGAATTCTTGCACCTCGCGCGTAATCGCTACGTCGAAAGTAAAATAGGCGACCGTATGCGCAAGCACGGCAAGCAGGAGGAAAACGACAATCGCGCCAATCAGATACCCTTGGAAAATTGAGGCGCGATAACGCCGCCACAGTTTCGCGCCGGTCGGTCCCCGTTCAGTCATGGTCAGACCTCACGACAACTTGGACTTGCCCGAACGAGGTCGCGCGGCAGTCGCATCCAATTTTGCCATCCGTTGCGTTTACCCGGGTCGACTAGCCCGGACGACGGACCACGCTGAAATCGTGGCGCCGGCAAATGCCATCAGCAAGAAATAAACACTCGCCAACGTGTTGGTGAAGATGCCCGCCAATCCCAGCAACAGAATCAAGATGGAAACGACAAAGCAAAACGCAAAGAGGTAGTTGCCGACCATCGTAATTTTCATTTGGGGTTTCGCCGGCATACTGGCAAAGCGCGCGCCCGCGAGCGCTGCCGTGCCGCCGCCGAATACAAGAAAGCCCCCGATCACGCCGTTGTTCGAGAAGATTCCCCACACGCCCATAACGACGGCGAGGAGTCCGACGCAGAATAAAGTGAACCCGAAAAACGCACCCATCGTGTCTTTCATTTGAAATGCTCCTGAACAGAATCGCGTACCGTGCCGCCGCTTTGATATTCAAAATACTAAGGGTGATCGCCGCCGACAAGTTCCAGTCCCTTCAGCAACACGTGCACCTGTAGAACGCCTAGCCAGAAAACCAGGAACGTCAATCCAAGTGTTATGGCTGTCAGCACCGTCGCAAGAGATGCTTTAATCGGCTGAGTCAGTTTTTGTAGTCCATCCACTTCACCTTGATA
>DAIDTM010000458.1 GCA_027457205.1 Anaerolineae bacterium
CGGCGCGCGCGTCGTGCGTTCCGATCTGGGGCTGGGTCAGAATTTGGAAAACGTGATCGCCCGCGCGGGAATCGATCAGTTGATGCGCTGGCTGCCAATGGAAATCGACGTGGATGCGGCGCGGCTGCACTGGCTCAATCACGCCCTACACCCTGCGACGATTCCCGTCACGCGCGATGAGGCGCACCTGCTACAAGCCGCCGCGCGCGGTGATGAGGCAGGTCGATGCCGCGCCGAGGTCTGCGCCCAGCACGTTCAGGTTGAATCGCCGGGCGATAAACCGCACGACGTTTTCGAGCGCGCGGGCGGACGGCATCACTGCCGCCGGCGTCCAATTCGCCAGCGCGTTCAGCCCCGGCAGCCACGTAATCTTTCGCTCGATGTAGAGGGCTTCTAATTCGCGCTGGAGCGCGGACAGGTTCTCAGTCTCCAGCGACGGACGGACGTTGTCTACAACGCGGAACGGCGCGAGCTGCCCGATGCGTGCGGCGATTTGCGAACGCGCCTCGCGGTTGCCGGCGAAGATGACCGTCGGACGCGCGCCTTCATCACGCGGCGCGACAATGGTCGCCACGAGGTTGGCGATATCGTAAAGCGGCGTCGTTGCGCCGCCGTCTACGCCGCCGACGATCAGGATGACGTCCGGGTTTGCGCGCGCGAGCGTTTCCGCCGCTAGCACGGTAGGGTCCTGAAGCAGCGCGCCGTTCTGCGGATCGGCGTCGTCGTCGCTGGACGGTTTGGTCAGCCAGCGTCCGCCGGTCTGATCGAGCGCGAGTGTTGCATCGACGGTGGCATACGTGCCATTGATCGCGCGCGTCGCGCTGGCTAGACTTACTTCGCGGCTGATGCCGACGATGGCGACGCGCAGTGGCAACGGCGCGCTCGTCACGGCAGCAAAGGCATCGACGCCCTGTCCCGCGCTGCGCTCCGGCGTTATCAGCTGTCCATCGTCTGCGAGGAAGCGCCGCCCGGTCCGTTCTTCCAATAGTTCGATGGCGCGGCGCAACCCAACCAATACGTCGGCGGTCGGCGGTTCCGCGGTGGTGGCGGACGCGCCGGCGCTGATAAAGCGCATGTCCTCGCCCACGCGGTCGACCAAACCAACTTTGGTTGTGACGCTCCCGATGTCGGCGACGAGGAGCGATTCGGGGTTTTGCGAGTCTGGCATTTTTTATTTGATGACGAGCAGCCAATTGTGCAGCAGGTAGTACACGCGGCTAATCAGGATCGTGATGCGCGAGACCGCCGTATCGGCGAAAATCGCGCCAAAGGCGACGAGCACGAACCAGCGCCCCACATAGCCCCAGCGCCGCGCCGCGCCGTCCAGCGCGCGCAGCGCCGGGCGCTGAGCTGACGTGATGAATCGAAAAGACAAGAACGCGCCAATCGTTCCGATCACCAGCAGCAGGTTGTTGACCACCGTGCCCCAGCCCTGCGCCGGCGAGAGCGAAACGATGGTCGCCGCAAGTTGCGGCGCTAGTGCGCCGCTGAGTGCGCCGCCAATCGCCAGCGCCGCGCCGACGCCGAACAGGAACGCGATGCTGAGATTGCCAATCGGCGCCCAGTTCGCGCGCAGCTTGGTGAACAGCAGCAACCCCAGGATCAGCGGCACGAACAGAGGCCAGTTCGTCGCGGCATCCGCAAGGAGCGGCGCGAACAGTTTCGGGACCAGAACGAGATAGATCGCGACCGTCGCCGCGTAACCGACCGCGACGCCGACGAAGATCGCCTGCGCCAGACGGAACAGCGGCGTATCGCCTAACAGATAACTGAAGACGAGCAATGTCAGAACTGCGCCGACCCACACGCCGATGATGTCTGTCATGTTGCGTGACCCCGCGCGCGGGAAATCCAAAACACGATGTTGCCCAGAATGATGACGAACACGACTACCAATTGCGCCGCCGTCTGCGCGTTGATGCTGATGACCGCGAGCTGCGGCTGGTTCGACAGCACTTCGTACTGCGCCGCACCCATCAGACCGCTCATCATTGCCGTCAGTTGATTCGCGCTGCGGTACGCGCGCGCCTTCGGCTCAACGCTCGCGCTGACCGCCGCGGCAATGCGGACGTTGACGCGCGGCTGGACTTGCTCCACCCACGCTTTGAGCGCGTCTTCGGTTCCGGCGAAATCGATCACCATGGCGACATCGCGCAGCGTCCTGATTTTCGCCGCCACCGGGAATTGCCCGGCGGATTTCTTATCGACAAAATCGGTCGCGGTCGCCGGTCCGGCGGTAGCGAGATTCGCCAACCCGGCTTCGTTGCCCGGCAGATAGAGGATGAGATAGTTCGATCCGTACGTGTACTGGCTCGTCGCGCTTGCCGCTGAATCCAAGATGCGCTGGGCGATCTGCGGTCCGGTCTCCAGCGTGCTCACGGCGATGATGTTGACGCGCCGCTGGACCAGATCGCGCACCACCGCGTTGGCGAGCAAGTCCATCTCGCCGGACATGCTCGGATCGTAATCGAACGAGAGCAAAACGGTTGAACCCGCCGGCAATTTCTGAAGCGTATCGTAAAATCCCGCCGCGGGCGTCCCCGCGATGTTGAAGGTCGAACTGGTAATGTCATACGGCAGGAGAAACGGGACAAGCACCGCGAGCAAGAGCAGCAGGTAAATGAGCGGGCGCATCGTAAGCGCGCGGCGAGCCGGCTTGGCGGCTGGCGCGGCAGCAGTTGGCGCGGCGAGGATCGATTCGAAAATCGAACCGCCGTCCGCGCGGCTTGCCGGCTGGCTCGTTTCGGTGGGCGGATGAGGTTCCGCGATCGCGAGCGCGAGCGGCAGCACGCCGCGCAATCCTTGCAGCGGTCCCGCCGCTTCGACGGCTTCATTTTCCGACGCGCCTAGGGACGGCGCCATCACGTCGGCGGGCTTGAGCGCGGCAACCCACGCCGGTACTTCGGACGGCAGCGGCTGCTCCAATTCTTTCGGCGGCTCGACGGGCGTTGCCGGCGGCGCAGCTTCGCGCAGCCAGTCCGGTATGCCGTCGTCTTCAACTGCCGCGCTGGGCGATGCGGCGACCGGTTCCGCTTCTGCCTGAGCCAGAGCGGAACCGACAGTCGCTTCGAGCGATTCAATGAGCGGTTCGCTTGGAACGAGCGGCTCTGGTTCTTTCGGTGGCTCAATGGCTTGGACCGGTTCGACTTCTGAAACTGGTTCCGGCTCGCCCGCTTCCGTCGGCTCGGCTTGAGTTGCCTCTTCTGTGCTTGCCGATTCAGCCGCGGCTTGCGCTAGCCAATCGGGCGCTTGCTCGTTTTCCGCGGCGGCAGGCGCGACGGGCGCTTGAGCTTGCGCCTGCTTCAGCCAGTCCGGAATTTCGTCCTCGGTTTCAGAAGTCAATTCTGGTGGCTGCGTCTGTCCGATGTGCGCTTGCTTGAGCCACTCTGGAAGTTCGTCTTCCGTCGGCTTTGACAGCGCTTGGTCCGGCGTTGGTTCAGCGGTCGTTGGCGTAATCCATTCCGGCAGGGGAGCGGATTCCTCGGTAGCCGGCGATTCCTCATCTTGCTGTGCGGGCGAGGTTTCGCGCAAGCGCGCCAGCCATTCCGGTACGTGTTCTTCCTCTGTCGCGGGTTCGGGTGCTGGTGCAGTCGGCTCCATAGGTTCGGCGGCAGCCGGCGGGCTGGGCGGTTCTTCGGACGCTTGAGTTTCGCCCGGCAGTTCCGGCTTGGCGGGAAGCGACAGTCCTTTGATGGGCGGCGCGGGAGGTTTGGCTTCCGGCACTGCTGCCGATGTGAGCGGCACGAGGCGCGCGCCGCAATTGCTACAAAAAACATTCTCGACTGGATTGGGCGTCGAGCACATTGGGCAGCGCAATCCCGACTCCGGCGCAAGGCGCGCGCCGCAGTTGTTGCAGAATTTGCTGCCGTCGCGATTTTGGATTCCGCAGTGAGCGCAATAAATCATGAGTTATTCGCTGTAGGGGCGGTCCATCCCCGTGATTAGCCGCAAGCCGGTGGCGATCGTACCGAGCGCGACGCCGAGCAGAATGCCGCGCGCGCCCGCGGTGCTGGGCACATTCAGCACCCACTCTTTCGCTTGCGTCATCGCGTTGACAAGCGGCGCTTGACCGATAAAGACGACCAGCGCCGCGAGCAACATCAACGTCGTCTCGATGCTCTTGGCGCGCAGCGCGCGATACGCTGCCGTCGCGAGAAAGAACGCGACGAGCGCAAAGAACGCGCCTTGCAGCGGGACGTAGACGTTATCGAAAATCCAATTCATCGGCGCGCTCGGCACTTGGAAGATCAAGCCAATGACGAACACGAGCACGGCGACGACCAGCACGAGCGCGCTGTACCCTGCGCTCGGCTCGTTGCGTCGCAGCACGCGCGACAGATGGACCGACAGGAGATTGATCAATCCAAGCAACACGGCGAACGCAGTCAGAATGATCGTCCACTCGCGAAACGCCGCGCCAATGGCATTGACCAACGGCAGTGAGAAGAAAAAATCAAACAGCACGATCAGACCAACGCCGATCGCAATGGCGGTTGTCAGCCACTTCATTTCAAATCAGCCCCACGGTTTTGAACACGATCGCCAAAACGATGCCGGCGACCAACGCCCAGCGCATCAGGTCCTGCGCCATCAGACTGCTCAGATGCGCCGGCAGGTTCGAGAGATACGCGCCGCCGGCGTAGATTTCTTCGCCGATGAGCGGATGCGTCATCGTCGCGTAGACAAACGGCAGCACGCCCGTCGCGCTCGTTCCGCCGATTTGATCGAGGTGATGCTGCGCGCCCGTTTCGCCCAGCAGCAGGAACTCGTCGCCGAAACGCCCGACCAGCACGTTCGCGATCAATTTGTGCTGGCTCAGCAACTGCATCGTTCCTGCCGCATACGCGAACGCGTCGTTCGGGTTGCCGGCGTAGATGGCGGGATTGGGTGACGCGCCGGTGTACAACGCCGGATCGGGCGCGATAAAACGAACGCGCAGCGGATCGTACTCGGCGGGCACGCCTTGTTGGTGGTAGGCGCGGCGCAGCACGTCCTGTGCGACCGGCAGCGCGGTTGGATGGGCAATCGTCACGATGGGCGGACTGCCGCTGATCGCCGCGCGCTCGGCGAGATATTGCAGGATGTTGAGACCGGCGGTCGTGTCCGCGGTTGCCTGATCGCCGATGCCAGCAATGCCGACCGAGAGGTGAATTGGCTGTCCGGATTCCGCCGCGCGCGACAGTAAACCCTTGAGCGCGTCGTACGCCGCGATGGAACGAAGCGAAAGACGCGCGCCGCGTTTGACTGCCCAATACGCGAAGAAAAAAATTGGGAGGAAAAAGAGGAAGAGAGCCAGCAGGCGCGCTTGATCTGGCTCAATGGTCGATTGTAGGAGACTCAATAGCGCATTCACCATGCGACTCCCGAACCGAAGAATCGGTTACGTGCGCTGATGCAAGTGCGGCGAGGCGGGCGGCTTGACTTGGATCGATTCCAGACGGTCGATCAATTCGTCCACACCGGCGCGGTCTTCGATCAATAGCGCCAAGTCGCTCAAGTCGGCATTATCGAACCCGATGTTCAGAAATGGCTGCGCCGCCCACAACAACTGCGCGCCCAAGAACGCCAGCGGCTTGTGCATCTCCAAAAACAAAATCGCCGGCGCGGTCATCCCCAATTCAGCGATACGGTGGGCAAGGCGATCGATCAGTTGTTGTCGGCGCGTTGCATCGAGAGCCATTTTTCCAATCCGGAGAGGTTTACGCTTATGACAAATCCCATTATAAAGCCAGACTCGCGATACGTCAAGCCATTCTCGCGTTTTCGCGCTTTCCGCGCCGGGCGAGCGGTCGCGCGGCGTTTTGACAGGTCGCGCCATCAGGGTATAATCGCTAGTGGATGGAGGGAACATCGTCAGGCGTGATCGGGATTCATTTCTGGATCGGTGAAGATTCGGCAAGGAGATGCTGCGATGCCAAACGTCAAAACAAAAAAAGGAGTCATCGGGATTCTCACCGGCGGCGGCGATGTGCCGGGGCTCAACCCCGCCATCCGCGCGGTCACCATTCGCGCGCTGCGGGAGGGGTTTCAGGTGATCGGCATCCGTCGCGGCTGGGCGGGCGCTATTGGAGTGATCCGCGATGAAAAAGCGGACAACAGCGAGACTTATCAGGTCTTGACGGAGGAGATCGTCAATCGGGCGGGGCGGACCGGCGGCACGTTCCTCCACACCTCGCGAACCAATCCCACCGCCGTCGCCAAATCGAGCGTGCCGGTGCATTTGCAGGACATGTACAAGAACGAAAAGAACGACCTGACCGAAGAGGTCGTCAAGAACCTCGATTTTCTAGGCATCGATTATCTGATTCCGATTGGCGGCGACGACACGCTGAGTTTCGCCGTCAAGTTGTATCAGAAGGGTCTGAAAGTCATCGCCATTCCCAAGACGATGGACAACGACGTGCCTGGCACCGATTATTGCATCGGCTTTAGCACCTGCGTCAGTCGCACCATCGAGATGACGAACCGCCTGCGTACCAGCGCAGGATCGCACGAACGCTTTCTAGTGGTCGAAGTCTTTGGGCGTTACGCCGGCTTTACGGCGATGCTGCCGACGATGGCGGGCGCGGCGCATCGCTGCGTGATTCCAGAGTACAAGTTCAACATGGAACACCTTGCCGAGTTGTTGGTCGAAGACCGCAACAAGAATCCGAGCAAATACTCGGTCGTCATCGTCTCCGAAGGCGCGATGTTCGAAGGCGAAGAGATGGTGTTCCAAGCCGCGACCGCTGATGCGTACGGTCACGCGAAATTGGGCGGCATCGGCGACTTGGTGTCCGCGCAGCTCAAAGACCTCTCGCCCAAGTACAACAACGGCAAGACGATCAACGTCGTCAATCAGCGATTGGGTTACGTCGTGCGCGGCGGCGATCCGGACGCGATCGATTCGATCGTGCCGATGGCATATGGCAACCTGGCGCTCGATCTCTTGTTGCAAGGCGTGCATGGGCGTCTCGTCGTATTGAAGAATGGACGCTACGACAATATGCCGCTCGACGTGGTGACGGCGACGAAGAAAACTGTGAATGTGAACAAGTACTATAACACGGAGCGGCTGCGTCCGAATTACGAGAGCTTTGAGATGCGTCCGCTGTTCATCATGACGAGCGAATAAGTCCGACCGTTTCAACGCACGGTTTCGGCGGCGAGACCGTGCGTTTTGTTTTTCAATCGTATCTGCTCAAGCAGCCCCTGTTCACCGCCGAGTCGCGGAGGACGCGGAGGAAAAATATGAAATCCTCTGCGTGGCTGTGGCGCACTTCGCCACAGCCATCTGCGTCTCGGCGGTGAGATTGCGGCTGGCTGAGCCAGTTACTTTCAATCTGGTACCAAGGACAACAGCCATGCCATTCGTCACTATCGGCAACGACAAGGTCTATTACGCAGAGCACGTTCCCGCGTCGCCGCGCGGCGCGCCGGTTGTGTTCGTGCACGGCGCGGCGGGTAGCCATCTGGTGTGGGGCGCGCAGGCGCGCGCGCTCGGCGAGATCACGCGCGCGGTCGCGCTCGATCTGCCCGGCCACGGGCGCTCACAGCCGCCCGGACGCCGCACGATCGCTGACTATCGCGACGTGGTTCTCGGCTTGCTCGACGCGCTGGGATTCGACCGCGCGGTGGTCGTTGGACATTCGATGGGCGGCGGCATCGCGCAGACGCTCGCGCTCTCGCATCCAGACCGCGTCGCCGGGCTGGGCTTGGTCGGCACCGGCGCGCGGCTGCGCGTGCTGCCGGCGATCCTCGACGGAGTGCTGAACGATTTCGATCACACCGCGCGGCTGGTGGTCGATAATTCGTACGCGGCGACGCTGGACGCGGCGATGCGCGAACGCGCGCTGGCGGAATTTCGCGCCTGTCCACCCGTCGTGACGCATGGCGATTTTGCCGCGTGCGATGCGTTCGACCTCCTGCCGCGCGTATCGGAGATTCGCGCGGCGACGCTGGTGCTGTGCGGACGCGAAGACCGTATGACGCCGGTCAAGTACTCGGAGTATCTTGCCGCGAAGATTCCGAACGCGCGGCTCGTGATCGTCGACGGCGCAGGGCATTCGGTGATGCTCGAAAAACCCGATGCCGTGAATCTCGCGCTGGTCGAATGGATGAGAATATTCTAATTTGTTTTTTACCCTCTTCCTCTTGACATATCTTGGGTGCGGTGATATACTTCACTACGCTAAATATCCGCACGACGAAACATTAGACTTGGGTAGCGACGCTGCAGACGCCGCCGCGAGCCACCCAAGTTTCTTTTTGCCTGCCGGCACTCATGAAAACCTCAACTGAATCGAGCGATCACGAAATCATCGAACGCGCATTGCAGCGCTTGATGTGGACGGAGCAAAAACGTTTTACGCTGCTGCTTGCCGAACACGGATTGACGCTGCCGCAGTTCATCGTCCTGGCGACCATTCACAAACGCGGCGGCTGCCCCATCGGCATGCTCGCCGACGATATGTTCCAATCATATCCCACGATGACCGGCATCGTCGATCGCCTGGAAGACGCGCGTCTCGTCGCGCGCGAGCGCGGCAACAAGGAAGACCGCCGTCAGGTCGTCGTCACGTTGACTCAAGCCGGGCAGCACATTCTAGATCGCGCGCAGAACGCGCGCCGGGAACGGATGCGCCGCGCGCTGACGCACTTTTCCGTGAACGACCGCCGCGAGTTTATCCGGCTGCTCACTACTTACCTGGACGTATTGGAAAAGGAAACGGAATGAATTTGAGTAAACGCACTTTTGTCTTGCTTGCCGGCGGCGCGCTGGTGCTGCTCGTCGTCATCGTCGCCGTCATCGCGCGCTCGAACGTCAGTCAAGCCAGCGCGAACGCGCTCGAGACCGCGCCGGTCCAGCGCGGCGCGCTAGTGGCAACCGTCAGCGCGACCGGCGCGATCAGCCCGCTGCGCGAGGCGCAGATGGCGTTCAGCGCGACCGGCGAACTGACGCAGCTCAACGTCAAAGAAGGCGATACCGTCAAAACCGGGCAGGTGCTCGCGCAATTGGATTCCCGCGCGCTGGAATTTCAGCTCGCGCAGGCGGAAGCCAATCTGACCGCCGCGCAAGTCAAGCTGGACCAACTGAAGCAGCCCGCGCCGGCAGATGTCACAGCGGCGCAAGCTAGCGTCGCCGCCGCGCAAGCCGCGCTGGCGCAATTGCAAAAACCGACGCAGAACGATCTCATCGTGGCGAAAGCCGCCCTCGACCGCGCTAAAGCCGCGCTCGATCAGGCGCAAGCCGCGTACGACCGCATCGGCGGCGCGACCAATCCGTTTATCGCGATGTCGACGCAGGCGTTATCGCTTCAACAATCCTCGTCCGATTATCAGCGCGCGCTGGCGGTTTTCAATTCCAAGGTCAATCCCACGGATAGCCAACTGAAGCAGGCGCAATCCACGCTGGAGCAGGCGCAGGCGCAGCTCACGCGCCTCACGAATCCGTCCGCGAACGATCTGCAAAGCGCGCAAGCCAACGTCGATCAGGCGCGCGCCGCGCGCGATCTGGCGAAGGCGCAGCTGGACAATGCGATCATCCGCGCGCCGTTCGACGGCATCGTCACGCACGTCGATGATGATCTCGGCTCGTTCGTGCCGGCGGGACGCGTCGTGCTCGGCGTCGCCGATACGTCGGAGCTGCGCGTTCAACTCAATATCGACGAGACGGACATTGCGCGCGTCAAAGTGGGGCAGGACGTGACGATCGGATTGGACGCGTACCCCGACGCATCGATCGACGCGCAGGTGACCGAAGTCGCCGCCACTGCGACGACGATCCAGGGAGTCGTGAATTACATTGCCACTGTCTCGCTGAAACCGACCGACGTGCCGGTGAAGATCGGAATGACGGCGAACGCGAACATCGTCGTCGCCAAGAAGGACAATGTGCTGCTGGTGCCTAATCAGGCGGTGCGCGCGGCGAACAATAAATTGTATGTCAC
>DAIDTM010000459.1 GCA_027457205.1 Anaerolineae bacterium
GTCATGGACTTGCCCGCGCCGCTGGGACCAAAGAGCACGATGATTTGATTTTCCGGCGCGGTGAATTCAACGTCTAACTTGAATTCACCGAGTTGTTTGTGGATGGCGATTTCAAACATACGGCGCATTAGCCCACGGTAAATCCTCTGGGGCTGACCCATCGGACGGCTGCCAAGATGCCAAACGAAACGACGATCAGGATGAACGAGAGCGCGAGCGCGCTGTCGAGATTGGATTCAAATCCGATGTAAATCGCCAGCGGCATGGTTTGCGTGGTGCCCTGAAAATTGCCGGCGAACATGATCGTCGCGCCAAACTCTCCGAGCGCGCGTGCCCACGTCATCAGCGCGCCGCCGAACAGCGATGGCGCAGCCAGCGGCAGCGTGATCCGAAAAAACGTTCGCAGATTGGAAACGCCCAGCAGCGCCGACATCTGTTCCAGTCCGCGATCCACCGAAGCAAAACCCGTTTTGGCGGCGCGGACGTAGAACGGCGCTGCTACAAAAGTCTGCGCCATCACCACCGCCGCCGTCGTGAAGGGCAAATCGATTCCCGCCGCAGAGAGCACCGGACCTAGCAACCCGCGCCGTCCGAACGCCATCAACAGCGCCAGCCCGGCAACCGCCGGCGGCAAGACCATCGGCAGATCGATCAAGGCATCCACGATTGTTTTGCCGGTAAATTCTTCACGCGCCAAGAAATAGGCAATCGGCGTTCCGATAACAATCGCCAGCGCCGCTGAAAGCGTCGCCGTGAACAGACTGAGCCGAAGCGCATCGAACGTGCTAGCGCTGAGCCAACCCGTGGCGCGGAATGGCAGCACCCGCAGCGCCACCGCCAGGAGCGGAAGCATAAGAAAAAGCAACAGCACCAGCGTGACGCTCAGAAACACGAGACGCCCGCCGGAGAAATGCCGAGACGCTGCCGCCTTGTCCGGCTTGGGTGAAGGAATAGATTGCTTCATCAGCGCGCCGCAAAACCGTACTTTTTGAGTACCGCTTGCCCATCCGCCGAAAGCACCAAGTCGATGAATTTCTGCGCGAGCGCGGGATGGGCGCTAGACTTGACGACCGCTATGGGATAGGCAGCAATGACGTTGAACTGATCGGGAATGTCGATCGTCGTCAATTTGTCGATGGCGGCTTGCGCGTCCGTCGTGTAGACGACTCCCGCATCGGCTTCGCCCAACGCGATCTTGGCGACCACCTGCTTGACGTCGTTCTCTTTCGAGACCACGCGCGCGAGCACTTGCGTTTTGAAATCAGCGCCATACGCCGGGTCGGCGGAGAGTTTGTCCAATGCCTGAAGCGTATAGTTGCCAACGGGCACACTCGCATCAGCGATGTCGAGTTTCAGCCCTGGCTTGGCGAGGTCTTGCAATGTCTTGATGCCCGCCGGGTTGTTTTTCGGCAGGATGACGACGAGACGATTGCGCGTAAAGATTTGCGGATTACCGACGATCAACCCTTCCGATTTGAGCGGATCCATATTCTTATTGTCCGCGCTGGCGAAAACATCCGCGGGCGCGCCCTGCTCGATCTGCGTCCGCAGTTGTTGCGATCCGGCAAAGCTGAAAGTGACTTTCGTTCCCGGATTCGCCGATTCAAACGACTTGGCGATGTCGCCGAACGCCGCCGTGAGCGACGCCGCGGCGAACACGGTGAGCGTCCCGCCGGCGCTGGTTGGGGCAACCGTCGCAGTTGGCGCAGATATTGGAGCCGGTACGGCGGTCGGCGCGGCAGCGGGCTGACAGGCGGCAGCCACAATCGCCAGGACGAGAAACGCGCCGAACAATTTGAAACGACCGTTCATCGCGAAACCTCCATAAGGAATTTATCGCGGGTCTCAACCGCGCGACTTGCACTCAACTCATTTTTCCGCGGCTCTGGTGGACTTACGCGCGCCCGTCATTCGCAACGCTGATTTGGACTGAATGAGGTCGGCGCGATTGTTCTCCAGCCATTTTAGAATGGTGGTCAACTGCTGAATGCGAAAACTGCGCGCCAGCCGATTAAAGTCATCCTCGCCATCCACGGCTTGAATTTCTCGCGCGCGTAGGGTTTCAAGTTCCTTTTGACTAGTGGAAATCTGTCGCGCAATCAAGCGTTTGGTGGAGGCGATCCCGGCGACTCGCGCGAAATAGAGCCGCAAGAAAAAATCGATGCGGAATTCGCGCAAGCCGTGCGCCGGCTGATCGAGCCACGCCTCGAACGCCCGGCGTCCTGCCGACGTCAATTCCAGAATCTTCTTAGAGGGGCGCGATCCTTGCGTCTGAGTGCGCGTGCGGAGCCAACCCTGCGCGGCGTAGCTGTTAAAAATGGCGTACATCTGGCTCATGCCCAACGTCCACACGACGCCGAGTTGCTGATGAACTTGTTTGTAAAGATCGTACCCGTGCATCGGTTCATTGAGCAGAAATCCGAGCAGCGCCGGTTCCGGGGAAATCCTTGCCCTCATTCTTACGCCTTTCACGGCAGAGCCGAATCTAGGCGTATTATACTCAATACTTGAATATTTACAAGTTGACCTAACCGGTGATTATCCGAGAGCCACCGGCAGAGATGCAGATGACTGTGGCGAAGTGCGCCGCAGCCACGAAGAATTTTCCATTCTTTCTCTCTGCGTCCTCAGCATCTCGGCGGTGAAATCAAGATATGGATAATCGCCAGCGGCGCTTGGTTTTCCAATCCCGCCGATTTGATGTATAATGCGCCGTGAACTCAACGCGGAGGCAGTGGATGGCTGATCGACCGATTCGGGTGTTGATTGCAAAGCCGGGATTGGATGGACACGACCGCGGCGCCAAAGTGGTAGCGCGCGCCCTGCGCGACGCGGGGATGGAAGTGATCTACACCGGCATTCGCCAGACGCCGGAAATGATCGCCGAAGCCGCGCTGCAGGAAGACGTGGACGTGGTTGGGCTTTCGATCCTCTCCGGCGCGCACCTCGACCTATTTCCGCGCATCGTCGACCAGTTGAAGCAAAAGGGAATGCAAGACGTTTTGCTCGTCTGCGGCGGCATCATCCCGGACGAGGACATCGCCGCGCTGAAGAAAATGGGCTTTGCCGGCGCGTTCGGACCGGGCACCTCGACGCAAGACCTGGCGAAATTCATCCGCGAGCAAGTCGCCGCGCGCCGCGCCGGGGTGACCACCTAGTGGATCGCGCAACCGTCGAATCACTGCGCGGCGGCAATTCGCGCGCGGTGGCGCGCGCGATCAGCGCGGTAGAACGCGGCGGCGTTGAAGCGCGCGAGGTAATCGCCGCCCTCTTCCGATACACTGGGCGCGCGCACGTGATTGGAGTCACCGGCGCGCCGGGGACCGGCAAAAGCACACTCGTCAACGAAATCGCCAAACTCTATCGCCGACGCGGACACCGCCTCGGTATTGTTGCCGTCGATCCGACGAGTCCGTTTACCGGCGGCGCGATCCTGGGCGACCGGTTGCGAATGCAGGACTTGGCGGGCGACGACGGCGTGTTCATTCGCAGCATGGCAACGCGCGGCAATCTTGGCGGTCTGGCGTCCGCGACCTCCGACACGATCAAGGTTCTCGATGCGGCGGGCTTTGCAATCGTCTTGGTCGAGACGGTGGGCGCGGGGCAGAGCGAAGTCGATATCGCCAAGAACGCGCACACGACGCTCGTCGTCGACGCGCCGGGTCTGGGCGACGACATTCAGGCGATCAAAGCCGGCATTCTGGAGATCGCGGATATTCTCATCGTGAACAAAGCCGACCATGACGACGCGAATTCGACCGTTGCTGCGCTCGAAATGAATTTGAATCTAAAGCCGAAAGCAGAAAACGATTGGCGACCGCCGGTGCTCAAGACGATTGCGATCCAGGGCGAAGGCATCGCGGACGCGGTCGAGTGGATCGGCAAGCATCGCGCGTACCTGGAATCAAATCATCTACTTGAATCACGCGAGCGCGCGCGGCTGCGCGCGGAACTGGAACTCGTCGCGCAGCGCGAATTGATGACGCGGCTGGTCCGTGGTGTAAACGGTAGTAAAATCGAAGCGCTAGTCGAAAAGATGGCGGCGCGCGAAATGGATGTATACCAGGCGGTGGAAAAGTTGATTGGAGACACGCATTCTTAATGCACTTGTTACTCATTCGTCACGGCGAAACCGATTGGAATAACGAAGGACGCATTCAAGGGCACACCGATACGCCGCTGAACGCGCGCGGTATCGCGCAAGCGGAGAAGCTCGCGGCGCGGCTGGCAGGCGAAAAGATCGACGCGCTGTACACCGGCCCGCTCGCGCGCGCCCGCATCACCGCCGATCTCATCGCGCAGAAACTTGGCATCGCGGCGATTCCAGATGATCGACTGAAAGAAAAGTATCTCGGCGAACTGGAAGGGCTGACCGGCGCCGAGTTTGAGCAGCAATATCCGGAAGTTTATCGCGCGTGGCACGCGAGCGCGGAACATTTTCCTATGCCCGGCGAGGAAACACCGGCTGCGTTTCGACAGCGCGTTCAAGAGTTTCTGGACGACGCGCAAGCGCGGCACAAGGGCGCGACGCAAGTCGCGATCGTCTCGCACGGCGGCACGCTCGGCATGTTCCTGGCAACCTTGATCGGACTGGATGTCCATCGGCGTTTTCCATTCTGGTTTGATAACGCGTCGATCAGCCGGGTCGATCTCAGCGGAAGCCGTCCGCGGCTGCGCCTGCTCAACGACACGTGCCATCTGAATGGACACGCGAATTAGGAACGGCGATCTTCACGGAGACACTACACTATGGGCACTCCACAAAATAACCCGCCGCTTGAAACCGGCAGCACCGCGGAAGTGGAACGGCTCTTGAAGGAAGCCGACGAAGCGACCGCCGCCGAAGATTGGGACAAGGTCATCGCGCGGTATCGGCAAGCCCTATCGTTCGACCGCGCGCTGCAAGGCGCGGAAGCGAAACTGCAATGGGCGCTACGAATGCGCGACATCGACGCGCTGTACCGGCAGGGCAAGGCGGAGTTGAGCGCGCAGCATTACGACGCCGCGCTGGCAGCACTGCGCAAGGCGCGGCTGATGTACGCTAGTCACTATAAAGACACCGATGCACTGATCGTGGAGGCACAGACCGCAATGCAAAAACAAAATTGGCAGACCCATCCACCCACGGCGGCGACCAAAAAGGGCTGCCTGCTCACCGGCGGCGCGCTCGCGCTGCTGACCGTTCTATCGATTCTTTTTCTGAGCGCGTGCGCGTCAGCGCCCGCGCCGACGCCAACGACCGTTAGCATACCTACCGCGCCCGCCGCGCCGACCATTCCAGTCGCCGGCACATCCGCGCCGTCTTCGGCGGGAACAGGCAGCGCGGCAAAACTCGCGCCACAACAAAGGAGCAACATGTACAAAAACCCACCGGCGATGACCATCGATGTAAACAAGACCTACATCGCGACGATCAAGACCGCCAAGGGCAACATCGTCGCCGAACTGTATCCGAAGGACGCGCCGCAGACCGTCAACAACTTTGTCTTTCTCGCGCGCGATGGGTTCTACAATAACCTGACCTTCCACCGCGTCGTACCCGGTTTTGTGATTCAAGGCGGCGACCCGCTGGGCACTGGCACCGGCGGTCCCGGCTACAACATTCCACCGGAGATCAAAGCGAAACACACATTGGGCGCGCTGGCAATGGCGCGAACGGGTGGACCTGCGGCGACAACGCCGAGCAGCGGCAGCCAGTTTTACATTACGCTAGCGCCCCAGCCGGGTTTGGACGGGCAGTACACGGTGTTCGGACAGGTCACGCAAGGAATGGACGTGGTACAGCAGATCGCGGTCGGCGATGTGATTCAGTCGATCACGATTGAAGAGAAATAACGAGACCTGGAAGGTCTGCGAGACCTTCCAGGTCTGAAAAGCGGAGGTCCCTTCGATGGCGAAGATGTATGGCGACTTGGCGATGTTCAGCGGGCGCAGCAATCGCCCGCTTGCCGAAGCGGTTTGCAAACAGCTGCGCGTGCCGCTGGAGGAAGCCGAGATCTTTGATTTTCCGAACGAGAATATTTTCATTCAGCTCAAATGCAGCGTGCGCGGGCAGGACGTTTTCTTCATTCAAGGTCTGTCCTCGCCGGTCAACCGCAACATCGTCGAGATGCTAATCTTTATCGACGCGCTAAAACGCGCGTCCGCCGGGCGTATCACCGCCGTCATTCCATTCTACGCGTACGGACGCAGCGACAAGAAGGACCAACCGCGCATCCCGATCACCGCGCGCTTGCTCGCCGATCTCGTCGGCGTCGCCGGCGCACACCGCTATATGACGATCGATCTGCACGCGGGGCAAATCCAAGGGTTCTTTGGAATTCCAGGCGACGAGTTCTCCGCCTTTCCGATTCTATCGGATTATCTTGTTGGGAAAAACATTCCCGACGCGGTCGTCGTGTCTGCCGATCTCGGCTTTGCGAAAAAGGCGCGCAACTATGCGCGCCGGCTCGACCTGCCACTGGCGTTCGTCGAAAAGCGACGCATCGGCAATGATCCCAAAGCGCAGGCGCTGACCGTCATCGGCGATGTGCAGGACAAGAACGCGATCCTCGTCGACGACGAGGTGGACACCGCCGGCACGCTGACGGAAGCCGTGCATCTGCTCAAGCGCAGCGGCGCGAAGCATGTTTACACTGCTTGTACGCATGCCACGTTATCGCATCCGGCGGTGGAGCGGCTGCGCGACGCGCCCATCGAAGAGTTCATCTGCACGGACACGGTACCGATTCCTCCAGAGAAACGCCTGCCAAATTTCACGATCCTTTCGGTCGCGCCGCTGCTGGCGGAGACGATTGCGCGCACGCACGAAGGGCGCAGCGTCGGCGAGTACTTGAAAGACGCGTGAGTGAATTTAAGATTCCAGATTTTCGATTTATGATTTAAATCTGATGGCATGGCGCGGCGCAAAATCATAAATCAGAAATCAAACAGAAAATAGGTCTCGATCTAATGCTCAAAAATTTGTACACCAAAATCGCCGGCGACCCCGGCGATAAAACGGTGAAGGAAGCGCGGGGCATCGTTGAAGAACAGATCAACCCGCTCGAACCGGAACTGGAAAAATTATCCGACGCGGAACTGCGCGCCAAGACCGACGAATTCAAGGCGCATCTCGCGGACGCAGCCGCCCAGCCGCGCCAGAACATGGCGGAGCTGCGCGAGCAGTTGAACACGGCGGCGGACGCCGAAGACCGCCGCCTGATCGAAGAGCAACTCAAGCAAGCCGACCAGGCGCTGGTCGATGCGGAACGCGACGCGCTGGACGAGATTCTGCAGGAGGCGTTCGCGTGCGTGCGCGAAGCGAGCCGCCGCACGATCGGCTTGCGCCATTTCGCCGTGCAGATGATTGGCGGAATGGTTTTGCACAAGGGTCAGGTCGCGGAGATGAAGACCGGCGAAGGCAAGACGCTGGTCGCGACGCTGCCGCTGTACCTGAATGCGCTCGCCGGACGCGGCGCGCACCTCGTCACCGTCAACGATTACCTGGCGCGCCGCGACGCGCAATGGATGGGACCGATCTTTCTCGCGCTCGGTCTCAGCGTCGGCGTGTTGCAACAGGGCGAGCAGAAAGCGCTCCTCTTCGATCCGAGCGTCAAAGCCGCGACGCGCGAACTGGATTACTTGCGAACGTGCACGCGGCAGGAAGCGTACCGCGCCGACATCACCTACGGCACCAACAGCGAGTTCGGTTTCGACTATCTGCGCGACAATATGGCGTGGCGCTTGGAAGAACGCGTGCAGCGTGAACTGTACTACGCCATCGTCGACGAGGTGGACAATATTTTGATCGACGAAGCGCGCACGCCGCTGATCATTTCCGGTCCCGCCGGCGAAGCGTCGGACGAGTACTATCGGCTCGCGGAACTCGTGCGAAAGCTCGCGCCGGACGATTACACCATCGACCAGCGCACACGCGGCATCACGCGGACCGAAGCCGGCTACGACCGCGTCGAGCAATTGCTCGGCAAGCCGCTCTACAATCCCGACCGCCCTGAAGAGTCCGATCCGCAACAAGCGAAATTGATGCACCACCTCGAAGCCGCGCTGAAGGCAGAGTATCTGTTCAAGCGCGACAAGGATTACATCGTCCGCAAAGGTCAGGTCATCATCGTCGACGAGTTCACCGGCCGCTTGATGGCAGGGCGGCGCTGGTCGGACGGCTTGCACCAGGCGGTTGAAGCGAAAGAGCACGTGCCGATCCAGCAGGAATCGGTAACGTACGCAACGGTGACGCTGCAAAACTATTTTCGCCTCTACAAAAAAATCGCCGGGATGACCGGCACAGCGAAAACCGAGGAAGACGAATTCCAAAAAGTTTACGGACTCGACGTTGTCGTCATTCCGACGAACAAATCGATGATCCGCAACGACCAGCCTGATCAGGTCTATCGCAACGAGGAAGCCAAATGGCGCGCGGTGACCATCGAGATCGTCAGTCTGTATGCGCGCGGGCAGCCCACGCTGATCGGCACCACGTCGGTCGAACTTTCGGAACACCTGAGCAAGCGGTTTACCGCGCCGAAGCTGCAATTGCTCGCGCGCGTCCGCCTGCTTGCCAATGCCATCGAAACGAGCGACGCGCTGAACGATAAATCGCGCAACACGCTCAAATCGATCCTGTCGCGCGCGCTCGACGACGCGCTGGAGAATTACGACGAGGCGCTCGCGTCGCGCCTGTTCCACGAGTACGATTTGCGCGCAGTTACCGGCGCGATGCGCAAGCTCGGCAAAGACGCGCGCGAGTTGGCGCGGCTCAAGGCGCGGGGCGCGGCGAAGAGCGGACGAGACGGCAAGCAGCCAGGGCTGAATGAAAAGGAACTGAAAGAAATAGAGGGAATTGGCGAGCGCGATTTGAAATTCGCGGCGCGACTGGAGGAACGCAACCTGCGGCTCGACGGCGTCGACGCGCTGCTAGCGGAGATCGCCGCGCATCCCGACGACATTGCCAAGACGGCGCAGAAATTCAACGTGGCGCTGGAGACCGCGATGTCGTTGTACCAGGACACGCGCCTCTCGCGCGCCGAGATGGGCGACATCAACCGCGCGTTGATCGATTCGATGGGCGATGTCGATACGGTCCAGGACGAGTACCGCCTGCGCGCGGTCGATATGGAAGCCATCGTCAAACGCTTATCTCTGCGCGACGAGGACGCGACGCGGCTCGCCAAGAAACTCCAAGTCAATGCCGACCCGTTCACGGCGGAAAACATTCAAGCGTTGACCCAGGTTTTTGGCGTGGAGGACGCGACTCTGCTTTCCGATTTGCTCCATCTAGGCATTCCACACAATGTCCTGAACGCGAAGGAGCACGAGAAAGAAGCCGGCATCATCGCCCGCGCGGGCGAGCCGCACTCGATCACGCTTGCCACGAACATGGCGGGGCGCGGCGTCGACATCAAACTCGGCGGCGAGCTGCCCGAACACACGCTGAACGAAGTTGGGCGCATCCTGCGCAAGAACGGAATCGATCCGTACGATATGTCGTTCGATCAGATCAAAGACGCACTGGAAAAAATTCCGAAAGAGAATTACGAACTCGACAAGGAACACGTCGAACGATTCCTCAAGTACATGAACGACCGCGCCAAGGTGCGCGAGCTGGGCGGCTTGCGCATCATCGGCACGGAGCGGCACGAAGCGCGCCGCATCGACAATCAGCTGCGCGGCCGCGCCGGACGCCAGGGCGATCCGGGCGCGTCGCGCTTTTACGCCTCGCTGGAAGACGAGATCATGCGGCGGATGGGCGGCAAGGGCTTGGTCGATCGCGTGTGGGTCGAAGACATTCCGATCGAGCACGACTGGGTGACGCGCGCACTGGAGCAGGCGCAAGTCAAAATGGAGGGGTATAACTTTGACATCCGCAAGCACCTGCTCGAATATGACGATGTGCTGAACAAACAGCGCGAGGTGATTTACGGACAACGGTACCGCATCCTCACCAAAGCCGACCTGCGGGAGGATTTGCGCGGCTGGCTGGAAGAAGAGATCGGGCGCGTTATGGCGGAAGATTTGAAGGAGGATCACGGCGAGTCGCGCTTGCTGCTGCATCTCGACGCGCTGCTGCCGGGATTCTACATCAGCGAGAATGAACTGTGGCCCCCCTTCTCGCTCGAACTGGTCCAGCGAAACCTGAATCACACCGACGATGCCAAGGCAGTCGCCGAGAAAATTCTCGACGCGGCGCAACAGGCGATGGAATTGCATCGCGATTTTCTGACCGACGCCATCGTCCCCGAAATCGTCAGTACATTCGAGCAACAATATCGCACGAGCTGGGATGAGATCGAAGACTTGGCGAAGAATACGCTGGTAACCCTCAAGCAAGAAGCGGAAGAACAGGACCGCCGCCTCGATGCGCGCACGCTGACGACGACGATCGGTCAGACCGTCGGTATGGCGTTAGATGTGCGCGCGGAACGCGGTTCAGGCGCGGGAGAAATCAGCGAGCGCGAGATTCTGGATGCGGTGCGTCGCGCGTACGACGCGCGCGTCGTCGAACAGGTCTATCACCGCACCGGCAAGCGCGCAGGATTGAATTTCGATTTCCGGTGGCGACCGGAAGGCGAATTGGACTTTAGCGCCTTGCGCGAAGAACTCGCGACGGCGATCGACGAAGCGTACACCAAGCTCGCGGAAAAATATCTCTCCGACATCGAGCGCGAACTGGACGAACGTGTCAAATCGATTGACGACGTGCGCGGCAAACGGTTGTCGCATTTGCTCTTCAGCATCAGCAATACGCGCCAAGCCGCGTTCGATCAGCGCACGCACCGTCGCGTCGACATCCTCGTGCCGCGTTTTCCGTGGGTGCACTTGGCGGCGACGCAACTCAAGCAGTTCGATCACGACGCGCTGCGCGGCGAAATTCTCGCGTACTGGAACCAGTCGCTTGACCAACTCGAGCCGCTGCGCGGCGGTGCAGCGCCGTTCAACGACATGCTGCGCGAGTTGATGCTCAGCATCGTCACGAACCTGTGGGTCGATTATCTGACCGCGATTGAATCGCTGCGCGAAGGCATCGGCTTGCAGGCGTTCGGTCAGCGCGATCCGCTGGTGGAATATAAACGTCGCGCGTACGAAATGTTCCAAGACCTGTACGCGCGCATCCGCTCGCAAGTCGTGACGTACGTGTTCACCTACCAGTACCGCGGCTTTGCCAAGTTGGAGGAAGAGGATCGCGACCGCGCGGCGCGCCAAGTGGTTGAGGCAGCGGCGAGCGCGCCGGCAATCAGTGGTCAGTCGTCGGTAACCAGTAACCAATCAACCGTGAACAGTCAACAGAAGGCAGGCGGCGGCAAGTCGCAGTCCGCGCCTGCTACAGTGGGACAGAAGACGGCGGGCAAAAAGTCGCAGACGCCGCGTTCTTTAGCGGGGCAGGAGCCACCGCGCAAGCCCATCGGCGCGCCGGCGGGGACGAAACTAGGACGCAATGATCTGTGCTGGTGCGGCAGCGGCAAAAAGTATAAGAACTGCCATATGCAGAGCGATATGAAATGAGAGAACACAAAACCCCTCCCGAAATTCGAGAGGGGTTTTACTATCTTCGGCTGACTGTTTACTGCGTACTGGTTTAGTAGTCCATACCGCCAGGAGGCATCGCAGGAGCCGGCTTTTCCTTCTCCGGCAGGTCCGTGATCAACGCTTCCGTCGTCAGGATCATCGCCGCGATGGACGCCGCGTTCTCCAAACCGCTGCGCGTCACCTTCGCCGGATCAATGATGCCCTTCTCTACCAGATCGCCATACTCTTCGGCGAGAACATCAAAACCGATGTTGATGTTGCCTTTTTCTTTTTGCATCCGGCGTACGTCCTGGATTACAACCGCGCCGTCGTGCCCGGCATTCTCCGCCAACTGACGCAGCGGCTCTTCGAGCGCGCGCCGCAAGATCGCGACGCCCGTGCCAATGTCGCCGGTGCCTTCGACTTTGTCGAGCGCGGGAATCGCGTTGATCAACGCGACGCCGCCGCCTGGGACGATGCCTTCCTCAACTGCCGCGCGCGTCGCGCTCAGCGCGTCTTCCACGCGATGCTTTTTCTCTTTCAATTCGGTCTCTGTCGCCGCACCGACGCGGATGACTGCCACCCCACCCGCGAGTTTTGCGAGCCGCTCTTGCAGTTTCTCCTTGTCATAGTCCGACGTGGTCTTGTCGATCTGCGCCTTGATCTCGTTGATGCGACCCTTGATGTCCTTGTCCGAGCCAGACCCTTCGATGAAGGTCGTGTCGTCCTTGGTCGAGATAACTTTGCGGCACTGACCCAGGTCGCTGATTTGCGTCGTTTCGAGCTTGCGACCCATCTCTTCGGTGATGACGTTGCCGCCGGTCAGGATCGCCATATCGCGCAGCATTTCCTTGCGGCGGTCGCCAAAGCCGGGCGCCTTGACCGCGATCACGTTCAGCATCCCGCGCAATTTGTTCAGCACGAGCGTCGCCAGCGCCTCGCCGTCCACATCTTCAGCGACGATCACGAGTTCGCGCTTGCCCATCTGCACCAATTTCTCCAGCAAGGGCACGATGTCGGTGTGCGCGGAAATTTTCTTGTCGGTGAGGAGGATGTAGACGTTCTCGAGGACCGCTTCCATTCGCTCCGGGTTCGTGACGAAATAGGGCGAGATGTAGCCGCGGTCGATCTGCATACCTTCGACGTACTCGGTCTCGAACGCGAGACCGGTCTTGGACTCTTCGACGGTGATGACGCCGTCCTTGCCCACCTTGTCCATCACGTCCGCGAGCAGTTTGCCGATCTCTGGATCGGCGGCGGAAATCGACGCGACGTTCGCGATCTCTTCCTTGCCCTTGACCGGCTTTGCCATCTTCTTGAGTTCTTCGACGAGCGCCGCAGTGCCGCGCTCGATCCCGCGCTTGAGCAGCATCGGGTTCGCGCCGGCGGCGACATTCTTCAAGCCCTCGTTCACAATCGTCTGCGCCAGTACCGTCGCGGTGGTCGTGCCATCGCCCGCGACGTCGTTCGTTTTGGTCGCCGCTTCCTTCAAAAGCTGCGCGCCCATGTTCTCGTACGGATTCTCCAATTCGATCTCTTTCGCGACGGTCACGCCATCGTGCGTGACGGTCGGCGCGCCGAATTTCTTATCGAGCGCGACGTTGCGACCTTTGGGTCCGAGCGTCGTCTTGACGGCATTCGCCATCGTATCGACGCCAATCTTGAGTGATCGCCGAGCCTCTTCGGCGAAGGCGAGTTGCTTTGCAGGCATCTGGGTATTCCTCCTAATTTAGTTTGCTCGGGTTGGACAAGTTTGGAAACTTGTCTTCCTTTATTTTTCCAGAACGGCGAGAATGTCTTTCTCGCTCATGATCAAATACTTTTTCTCGTCCAGCTTGATCTCTGTGCCGGAATACTTGGCGAACACGACCTTGTCGTGCAACGCCACTTCCATCTCGACGCGCTTTTTGCCGTCCTCGTCCCAGCGACCGGGACCCACGGCGACGATCAACCCCTCCTGCGGTTTTTCTTTTGCGGTCTCGGGCAGCAGAATTCCACTCGCCGTCTTTTCTTCTTGTTCGAGTGGCTCTACAATGACACGGTCCGCCAGTGGCCGCATGTTGAGCTTTTTGTCAGCCATAACAGAATCCTCCTTGATGAGTTTTGTTTTCCCTGGTTAGCACTCTTGCGCGGCGAGTGCTAACACGCCTAATATACACCAAAAAAAAGAATTGTCAAGTCCTTCAAAAAACAGAAATGGGCAGGGATCGAGTAGCACTCTCCCTGCCCAACTGCCAACGCCGCGCCGCGCTATTTGCAATGTTGGTTGTACCAATCCAGCGCGCCCTGCACCGCGGTGTCGGTCGAATTCATCTGCATCGCCTTGTCGAGGTACTGCTTGCCCTTGCCGCAATCTTTGAGATTGACGTAGGAGATGCTCAACTTGTAATAATACTCCAGCCGATTGCCGCCCAGCGAAATCGCTTTCTCGAGATTGGTGACCGCGTCCTGCCAGTCCTGCTGCACAAAATAAACGTGACCGAGATGACCGTACGGCACTTCGTACGTTGGATCGACTTGAATCGCCTGATCGAGTTGCGCGATCGCGCGGGAATAATCGCCGGAGATGGCGTAGACCCAGCCCAGCTCGTCGTACACCGTCGGATCGTTGGGATCGATCTTGAGCGCTTGTTGCAGCGTCGCGACGGCGTCCTTGATATTGTTGATCGCCAGATAATTGCGCGCCAGACTGACGTAGAGGTACGCGAACTTGGGGGCAATCTGAATCGCGCGCTGGTACTCCGGAATCGCCTTGCGATAACTGCCCAGCGCCTCGTAGACGTACGCCAGGTCGCGGTGCGCGTCGACGTTGTTGTCGTCCAACTGTACCGCCTTGAGCGCGGAACGCAGCCCTTCGTCCGGTCGATTCATATCGGCGTAAATCTCCGCGGCGTACGCGTATCCCGAAGAATAGTTCGTGTTCAACTCGGTCGCGCGCAGCGCGAGGTTGAGCGCTTCGTCGTAGCTGCCCTTCCAGTCCAACGCCTCTGCGAGCGCGCCCATATTTTCCGGACGCTGGTCGTTGATCTGCATCGCGCGGCGACCGGCGTTCACCGCATCGTCGTACTTGCGCAGCAGGATGAGCGGCTTGACCATCCGCGCGTACGCGATGTCGTTCAGCGGCTGCAATGCAATCACTTGCTGATACTCCGCGATGGCTTGAGCAAACTGCCCGTTCGCAAAGAACGCGTCGCCCTTTTGCATGTGACTCTGCGCGGTTTCGGTGGGCGTAGGCGACGGCGTGACCGTGGGCTGTAATGACTTGGGCAGCGGAATATTTTGCGAGACGTACATTCCATTCGACGCGAGGAGCAAGACGATGAGGTACGCGCCAACGATCAGAATAATGAACGAGAGAAGACAACCTTGCCACCACGGCGCGCCGCGTTTCTTCGGACCGATGTACATATTGATCGACATATCCAGAACTCCGTTCAACCGTTCCGCGTAAGGCGAACCATTCGCCTGCGAATGCTTCGCCCCTACTGAATCCGCACCGCGCCCAAGATCAGATGATCGCCGATGACTTTGCCGCCGGGCGCGGTGATCGGCAAGCGCGCGCCGTTGTCTGCGCGATACATTCCGATCTCGACGTGGTAATCTCCCGGCGGCGTGCCCGCCCCGATCAGGATGCCGTAATTGTCGTCGATCTTGTCGCCGGCGCGCCAGGTGGTGGTGATGCGCGTGTCGCCTACCGGCTCGCCGTCGCGCTGCGCGACGACTTGGTTGTTCGCGTTGAGCAGATGCACGAAGACTTTATCGCGCGTCGTGGGCGATTGATCGGCTTTCCAGTACAGCGTCAGCGTCAGAATGTCCCCGGCGTGCGCGGTGCGTTGATCGAGTTGAAAGCCCGCGAGTGTGATCTCATTGCCGACTTGCGCGTCGAGCGGCTGCGCCTCGCCGCGCGGCGTCGGCGCGACGCCGTAGACGGCGAGCCGCACGTTGCCGTGCCACTCGTCGAGCGCCTTGAACGCTTTTTCCGCCAGCCGTGTCTCGACGATGCCCTGCGGATCGCTCTGGTCGGTCGCGTAGTAAATGGCGAACAGGCGCTGCACCTTGCCGAGCATATCGTCCACATCGGCGCGCGTGGCTTGCGGGTCGGGCGGGCGCATCCGCGGGAGAAGGAAGAACGGCTGATCGCCGCGCTGGTAATATCGCACCACGTCGATCTGACCGGGCGCATCGACCAGAATGCCATCGCCGGGACGCGCGTTGGAATCGATGAAATGCAAGATGGCGCGATAGTCGTCGCGCGCGTACGTTGGGTCGAAATAATAATTGCGAAGAGAAAGCAGTGAGAAAATCAGAATAGCCAACGATACAATGCCAAATAACAGAGCGCGAGGGGCGAGGGGCGACGAGCGCGTTGTCCATTGCGAATTGCCAATTGCTATTTGCGTCAGTCCGCGCGCGACCAGAATCAAGAACGCGGGTGTGGCAAGCAGCAAGAGTTTCGGATTGTACGCCGGGCGCGAGAGCGAGACGATGTACATCACTCCGACCGGCGTCAGCGTCCAGACCGCCAGCGTAGCGATGCCCCAGTCCGCGTGAGAATTGCGCGTCCAGCGCAAGCCGAGCAGAAACAAAATACCGAAAACGATCGCCACCCCGGCAGCCGTCGTGCCTTCCAGCGTGATGCCGACGCTGAAGACGTTGAGCACGCGCCAGACCAGCGTCGGCAGATCGAACGGTTCGCTGATGGAGGGCCACGTTGCCAGTTGATTGCCGGCGCGCAGGTACCACGGCAGGAACGCCAGCCCGGCAATCGCTTGCGCGGCGATCCAGAACGCAAGGGAATGCTTGATGGAGGACGGGG
>DAIDTM010000460.1 GCA_027457205.1 Anaerolineae bacterium
CGACCAGGCACCCGACGTAACCGATCACCTCGTGCGTCGCCGGGTCGCGCATCGGCTTGCAATAGTCTTCGACGAAGATTTCGCGGTTACCGACGCGAAGGGTGATCGTCTCTTTTTGGAGATGCGAGCCGCGCTCTTCGGCTTCTTGTGCCTTTCTCAACAGTTCGCCGCGCAAGAGCGGATCGGCGTAAAAGTTAGAGATGCTCGCGTCGACCGGACCTTCCTTCGGCAAACCTAACAATTGTCGGACCGGGCTGTTGCAGGCAAGAAAATGCCCATCGGGCGCGACGACGTACACGCCAATGGGCATCTCCAGGAAATTGAAACTTTGCACGAACTCGTGGATCGATTGTCCGTCCATTTCACTGCCTCGATTTCAAATGCGGTCCGCGCGGCGGATCGATTGCAAAAAGTCTGGCTCTTCGAGACGAAATGGTGCATCGCAGATTATAGCACAATGTTTGCTGTGACCCAAAAACTTGCGCTTGGCGGCGTGTCTTTCAGATGACGGTTTTTTCGGATTAGTGTATAATAAACCCGTGCCACCTGTGCTCATCGGCGTTGCCGGCGGTTCCGGTTCCGGCAAGACCACCGTATCCCAGACGATTCTCGAGCGCGTTGGACGTGACCGCATTGCGTATTTGCAGCATGACGCGTACTATCGCGACCGCGCCGCACTGCCATGGGCGGAGCGCGCTCGCATCAATTACGATCACCCCGATTCGCTCGAGACCGATTTGCTGGTCGAGCACCTGAAGGAGTTGCGCGCCTGCCGGGCGGTAGATGTGCCCGTGTACGATTTCGCCCAGCACGTTCGCAAAACTGAGACGCGGCGGACGGTGCCGCGCCCGGTCATTCTGGTCGAAGGGATTCTGATTTTCGTCGACCGCGCGCTGCGCGAGATGTTTGACATCAAAATCTTTGTCGACACCGACGCCGACGTGCGCTTTCTGCGCCGCCTGCAGCGCGATATTGCGGAGCGCGGGCGGACGATGGATTCGGTCGTGAGCCAGTATATGGAAACGGTGCGTCCGATGCACCTGGAGTTTGTCGAACCGAGCAAGCGCTACGCCGACATAATCATTCCAGAAGGCGGGTTCAATCAAATCGCGATCGATATGGTCGTCGCGCGCATCAATGCGATGCTAGGAGTTGGCTAATCATGCCGGAGGAATCGCTGCTCACCCGTCTCGATTTACTGGAACAGTATGTGCGCGATCTGCGCGAGGCGCAGCCGCTCAATTTCGCGGCGTACGAGGACGACAAGATGCTGCGCCGCTACACCGAGCGAATGCTGCACATGGCAATCGACGCGTGCACCCAAATCGGGATCGGTCTCCTCACGCAGGAAGGGCTTCGCCGTCCGGAAAATTATCACGACGTTTTCATCGTCCTGGGCGAGCATGGCATCCTGCCGCGCGAGATGGTCGATTGTATGACCGCGATGGTGGAGTTCCGCAACCTCCTGGTGTACGAGCACAGCACGGTCGACGATATGATGGTGTACGGCTTTGCCAAGAAGCGGCTGGGGGATTTCACCGATTTCGCGGACGCTGTACGCCAGCACGCGCGCCGCCCATCGGCGGACTCGACAGAAATCGAGCGCGCGAGCTAACATTCTCATCAAGTCGCCGAATGGTTCTTGGAGCACGCAATAGCCCCGAGTGCCGGAATCGGTTCCAGGTTTTTACTGCAAATGTGATCGAGTGCCAGTCGTTGGCGATAATCGCATGGCAAGCGCGTCCGCAAGAGTCGTACCGTCTTGCGGCGCATCATTTTTCGTCATAATATCTCAGGACAACGAAACACACGGGCAAGATGACGGTAAAGGAGACACAGCTAGTCTCGTCTGACGATGCGCGAGAAACAGACAAAACCAATCAAGCTCGGCGTATTGGCGGCAGTTTGGTATGGAGCCAGATCGGACGTGCGCTCGACATTGGTCTTGGCTTGGTGTTTGCAGTTGTAGTCGTCCGGGTACTTGGACCTCAAGACTATGCCGTTTATGCGGTGGCATGGGGCATCATCGGAGTCGCTACGCTCGTCGCATCGCTTGGATACAGTGAAACGTTGACGCGCTACCTCCCGACATTTGCGTTCTCGGGTGCAAAGACCGCAGCCACATTTGTTCGACGCTTGATTGCGGAACGCACGCTCATTGGCTTGCTGATCGCGCTCGTCGTGTGGGTTGGCGTAGAGCCCATCGCCGCTTGGACGCATACGCCTGCCTTGCGCCAAGTCATTGGCTTGGTTGCATTGCTCATTGTCACGCAGAGCGTATGGGACTTGCTGGTTGCCTACTATAACGCCACGCTGCGGATGCGCGACCATACTGCCGTGCGAACGGTTGGACAAGTCGCTAGTCTAATTATTGCCCTCGGTCTCTTTGGGATTTGGGGCGTCCAGATTTGGGTGCCGTTTTGTGCGGTGCTGACAAGTTACGTGATCAGCATCGTCTTGTACCTCCTGGGCGCGCGGAGCCAGCTTACGGTACCGCGTGAACCGATTGCGCTGAATACGGCGCGGCGGTTTGGTGGTTATGTCTGGTTGACCAACCTGGCAACTTTTGGTTTGGCGAACCAGGTTGATGTCCTCTTAATTGCTGCTCTGCTTCAAGACAGTTCGCAAATCAGTTTCTACAATGTCGCGATCCTTTTGCTGAGCCGGCTCTATTCGGTTTTGACGGGTTGGACGGCGACGCTGATGCCGGCAGCGGCAGAAGCCCATACCTTGCGCGGCGACAACGGACTGGTGCGTAGTTTCGATCTGTATATGAAAGTGAATCTGGCGGTACTTGTGCCGCCATTCATCTTTGTCGCCGCGTTTGCGCATCCTGTGATCGTTACGCTTTTTGGCGATGCCTTTGCGCCCGCCGGTTCGCTGCTCTGGATTTATGCGCTGTTTTCGCTGGCGTCTACGTTCGCAGGCGCAAATGTGTGCCATCCGATTCTCTATGTGGCTGACCGGCAGCGAGCGTTGCTGGGGCTACGTATTGCTGCCGGCGCGCTCAACATCGCGCTTGATGTGCTTTTGATTCCGCCGCTAGGCGCTGCCGGCGCGGTGATCGCGACGAGCGTGAGTAATTTGACAACACATATCGTTGAGCTGGCATTGCTGCGACGTGCGACGCACGCGACTTATCCGCTGGCGGTCGCTGCCAAATTTTTCGCTGCCAGTCTGCTGGCGATCATTCCAGCCGTATTCCTGCCCAACGCGGGCTGGGTCTCCTTGACGAGCGGCGTCATTTTATTCGGTGCGATTTTTGCCATCGCCATTTGGCGGATGCATCCCATTTCGGTGAACGATTATGCCGCGTTGAAGGCGGCGTTGCCGGGTTTGAGCCCGGTGTTGCGTTGGTTCGCCGCGGCGTGAGTAAATGATGAATCACCCAATCTACGAGGGCATCTTGACCACAGCGGCGCTGAGCAACGCAGTTTGTGGGATAGATGCTGTCGTAGTGAACATCGAAAGGAGTAGTGGCGGATGAATACTGCGGGTTTCTGTGCCTTATTTGAG
>DAIDTM010000461.1 GCA_027457205.1 Anaerolineae bacterium
TGATGATACTGCCGTACTCGGCTTTCCATTCCCAGACGCGTTTCACAAATTCCTCGCGACCGAGGTCGCGCCGCTTGATGCCTTGCTTCTCCAACGATTTCTCCACTACGTTCTGCGTCGCGATGCCGGCGTGATCGGAGCCGGGCAGCCACAGCGTCGGATCGCCCAGCATCCGATGCCAGCGGATCATCAAGTCCTCGAACGTGAGGAACATCGCGTGTCCGTGATGCAGTTCGCCGGTGATGTTCGGCGGCGGAATCGAGATGACGAAGGGTTTCTTCTTTGGATCGATGTGCGGTTGAAAGTAACCGCGCTGTTCCCACCATTCGTACAATCTTTCTTCCACCGAATGTGGGTCGTACGCTTTGGGCATTTCGATTTCGGGCATAGGATTAACCTCCGTTGACAGAGCTGTGTTGGGTGTTATAATTCCAAGTGAATCGACGATGGAGATTCTATGATGAAAAGATTATTTCTCGTCCTATTCGTTCTCCTTCTGCTCGTCGCGTGTGACGAACTGCCGACCACGATCGACTTGACTGTAGCGAACGACGGTACGACGCTGCAGGCGAAAACTGGTCAGACGATCAACATCACGCTCGATTCGAACATCACGACCGGCTACAAATGGAATCTCGTCAGTCAACCCGACGCCGCGGTAGTCAAGTTCGTTTCGTCCAAGTACAACGGACCCTTCACGGGCGGACTTGGCGCAGGCGGGACCGAGTCGTGGCAATTCCAGGCGATGGGTCGCGGTACAACGTTATTGAAACTTGCGTACTTTCGCCCGTTCGATCCCAATCAGGTGGCGAAGGAATTCTCCGTAACCGTCGTTGTGCAATAAATCGCCGCCGCAAATAAAAACCCCTCTCACCTCAAGGGCGAAAGGGGAAATCCTCGCGCGGTACCACCTCGTTTGGTTGTTAGGTTGTTCGGTAGTTGGGTGGTTTGGACAACGTGCCTAACCACCTAACAACCCAACCATCTAACATCCGTCTCTTCTGCGCTAACGGGCAAACCCGGAATCGATTCAGCGGCGCACCGCGCCATTCATCGATTCAACTCCCCGGCGACGTTCGATTGGCTTGGCGGCGAAGGGCTTGCACCCGGTGACCCTTCTTCTCTTTCCGCGTTGCGCGATCTACTCCTCCGGCTCGACGTATTCTCTTTTCGATTGTATTTGCCCTGGCGATTACACAAACGTCAGGTTGCCAAGATTCTAGCACGATTGGCGCGCCGTGTCAAACGCGTCGCTTACTTTTCGAACACCACCGCTTGTTTGTCCGCGTACACCTCTTTCCACGCCGCATCGTGCGCGAGTTGCGCTGTCAACGGCGCGTCTGGCTCAACCAGAATCGTTCTAACGTTGTAGCGTTCCAGCGACTGCTGCCAGTTCGTTTCGCCTCGGTACACTTTCAGATACACATTCTCGATAAACGCGTCGCCGTAGACGTCCGCGCGTCCGTCAATGAAAACGCGCGCGGTGGGATACAGCCGCCAGATCAAATAGCCGCCCCAGCCGTACGAATCGTAGATCGTGCCGGTGACGCGCTGCGCCTGCAGGAAATCGACTGCCGCCGCCGGAAATTGAGCGCGTTCGACCGCGTGCTGGTTCGCGACGACCATTCCCACCCGCGCGATGCCTGCCGCGACGACCACCGCGAGTACTAGCCAATTCACGATGACCATTCCCCACGGCAAGCGTCGGTTCGTCGTCAACTGGTCCGCCCAGCCGCGCGTTTTGACCATATGCCAGAGGTGCTCCGCTAAAATCGGCGCGGCGATGACCGCAAAGATCGGAATATTGCGCCCAGACCGGAGCGCGGCATAGCCCGATCCGACGAGCAGCAGTATCTGCGTCAATGAGACGCGCTTGCCGGACAAGCCGACCGCTGCCAGTGTGGCGAGCAGCAGCCACGCAAAGGGTTGGAACTCGAGGAGGTGAAAGTCCGGCGAGAACCATTCTTGGATGTACGTCTGCATCGCGCGGCTCGTCAGCGTTTGAAATGGATAGATGTACATCGTCGCGCCGTTCGGGTTAAGTAGGACGACGAGGAGGCAGGCGACGAAGACGAGGATGAGTTGGGTGGTTGGGTGGTTGGGTAGTTGGGAAGTTCGCGGTCGAGTGAAGTATTCGACCATTGCACCAAAGAGATAGACGCCGATGACGACCAGCCCCAGCGCAAAGCCGCTATGCAGGTTCACCCACAAAAGCATCAGCGGTACGAGGATCCATAGGTAGGGGCGACCCTTGTTGTCGCCCAGGTCTGCGCGCCATCTTTCCAGCACAAATAGGAACGCGCACGTTAGCAACATCGAGATGACTTGCGGACGCACGCCCCAGGTTGGCGCGGTTGCTAGCGCGGCGAGCAGCACGGCGAACGCCGCGACGTACGGCTGACCCTCCGACCGTGCGTAGACCAATGCGAACGCGAGCGTGATGACGACGGAAAACGCAAGGATCAATGCGGGATACGAACCGAGGACGAAGAGGGTGTAGATGAAAACTTCCGAGAGCCATTCGTGCGCAACCCAAGGTTGTCCCGCGACAGTCCCGGAGAACACATCGACGCGCGGGACGGTGCGTGTTTCGACGATGTATTGCCCACTGCTGAGGTGCCACCAAAAATCGGGATCGGAAATCTCGCGCGTTGCCATCACGAACAGCGCGATAAATAGAATGGCGATGAACAGGCGGCGAGTGGAGAGAATCATTTCAGATTTCAGATTGCAGATTGCAGATTCGGTCAATTTGAAATTTGAAATCTGCAATCTGAGTTTACTCCTTCCGCGCGTACAGCGTGAACAGATCGCCAAAGTTGACCGGGATGGCGACACCGCCCCAGTTCATTCGCGTGACGATCGCGTTCAGCGCGCGGTAGATCGGTTTACTGTACGGCTCGAGGCGCGTCACAAAATAGCCGAGGCGGAGAAAGCGTCCCTGCGCGCTCGAACTGATCACCTGATAGCCGGTCTGCTTCAACATCTTGGCGAGCGTGCGCGGCGAAAAATAGTACAGGTGCATCTCCATCAGCCAGGGCCAGCGTCTGCCCATCAACCGCGCAAACCAACTCTCGATGTCGATGGTGTGAATCGCAAAGATGCCGCCGGGCTTGAGCACGCGCCGCACGTTTCGCAGCTCGGCTGCCGGATCGGTGAGATGCTCGATGACATCCCACATCGTCACCACGTCGAAATAATCCGCCGGCACTTGCGCGCTGTCGAGCGTGCCGGTGATGACGCGCAAGCCGCGCGCGCGCGCCTGCTCCGACGCCCAGGTCGACGGTTCGACGCCCCACGCTTCCCAACCGCTCTGCTGCGCCAATTCTACCATCACGCCGATATGGCAGCCAACATCGAGCAGCCGCCGCGACGCGGAGTTCGGCGCGATCAATTTCTCGAAGGGTTTCAAGTTACGGCTGAACGTCAGTACCCGTCCCTCGCGCTCTTCGACGTACGTCGGATCTTCGACCACGCTGTAACTGTCGCGCACAACGCTTGAATCGAAACGCGGGTTGGCGTAGACCAAGCCGCACACGTTGCAGCGGACGATTGGCGGATGCACGCCGTACGCCGCGCTCGTGCAGCGAAAATCTGTTGCGCTGGGCGTGAGGTTGGTCAGCGTGCTGGGATAGAGCAACTTGGCGTTGCGCGAGCCGCACAGGTTGCAGGCGATGTCTTCGCCGGGGACGAGAGGCATGGATGGGTTTCCATCTAGGAAAAGGATTCGGCGGTTGAGCCAGTCCGCCGGCGAACTCTTCGCCAGAAGAGGCGCAGAACGGTATACGTCGCTTTGTAAATTTCCGCGCGCGAGATTTTCGATTTCCCGGCGCGGCGGTCTTGATAAATGATCGGCGTCTCGCCGATGCGCCAGCCATGCGACTGGCACAGGAAGAGCATTTCGATCAGGAAGGAATAGCCGTTGGAGAAAATGCCGTCGAGGTCAATCGATTCTAAAACCGGGCGGCGATACGCGCGAAAGCCGGACGTGCAATCGGTCGCCTTCAAGCCGAGCATCATGCGCGCGAACCAGTTCGCGCCCCAGCTCACCACGCGCAGCGTGGTATCGCGTCCTCGCATACCGCCGCCGGCAATGTAGCGCGAGCCGATGGCAATATCGTACGTGGCGAGCGCGCCGACGAGATCGGGCAGGTAACGCGGTTGGTGCGAAAAGTCGGCGTCCATCGTGCAGATCGGATCGAGATTCAGCGCGAACGCCTGCCGCATCCCGGCGACGTGTGCGGTGCCCAGTCCCAGTTTCGCCGGGCGATGGACCGCGTGGACGCGCGGCTCTTGCGCGGCGATGGAATCGATCCGCGCGCCGGTGCCGTCCGGCGAATTATCATCGACGACGATCACGTGCGCGCCCAGCGGCAGCGCGATGATCTCGGCGACAAGACGCGAAATGTTGTCTTTCTCATTGTAAGTCGGGATGATGACGGCGGCTGGCATTGACTCTCCGAAGAAACTCGCAGTCCATTCTATCTATTTTCGGGGAGAATGCAAACGCAAAAAACAAAGACGAGCCAGCGGCTCGTCTCTACTGGATCAACAGCGCCATGTGATTCATCGGTCCGTGACCGTGACCGATTTGCAGGTCTGCCGACGCGCGTAGGATTTGCGTGAGGTACTCTTTAGCGGTGCCGACTGCCGCGACCACAGAGCGTCCCTTCGCCAACTCCGCCGCAATCGCCGATGCGGAGGTGCAGCCGGTGCCATGCGTGTTCTTGGTCTCGATGCGTGGCGCGCGAAATTCCTGGAATGCTGCGCCGTCGTACAAGATGTCCACGGCATCCTCGGCGTCTGAAAGGTGTCCGCCTTTCACGACCACGTGGCTCGGTCCCAGGCGATGGATTGCTTGCGCCGCGCGGCGCATCTCGTCGAGGTTCGTGATTTCAAATCCGTACAGCACGCGCGCTTCGGGCAAGTTTGGAGTGACGACAGTGGCGAGCGGAAGCAATTGTTGGATTAGCGCGTCGCGCGCATCGTTGCGCAGCAGTGGGTCGCCGCTCTTGGCGACCATCACCGGATCGACGACCAGCGGCGTGAGATGATATTCGCGTACTTTTGCGGCGACGACGGCGATAATCGGCGCGCTGGACAGCATCCCCGTTTTCACCGCGTCGACGCCAATGTCGCTCACGACTGAATCGATCTGCCGCGCGACGAACTCGGGCGGAATTTCAAAGACGCCTTGCACGCCGACGGTGTTCTGTGCGGTCAGCGCGGTCAACGCGCTCATCCCGAACACGCCGCGCGCGGCGAAGGTTTTCAAGTCAGCTTGGATTCCCGCGCCGCCGCCGGAATCTGAGCCGGCGATGGTGAGTGCTCGTTTCATTTGTTGTTGCTCCTGCTGTTCTTGATTATGGAAGTTGGAGATTAGAAGTTGGAGGTTGGAGATGGGAATGCGCGAGATGTAGAATCTAACCTCCAATCTCCAATCTCTAATCTCTAAAGTGGTCCCAGCCGCGCGCTTGAAGCGGCACGACGCGCGCGTCCGGCAGAACCAGTTGCCGCCCTTCACTCGCCGGCAAGATTTCGCCGATGATCGAAACGCGCGTGCTGGTCTCGCGCGTGATTTGCTCCGCGAGCGCTTCTGCCGACGCCGCTGGCGCGGTGAAGAGCAATTCATAGTCCTCGCCGCCATAGAGCGCAAAAGCGAATTCGTCGCCGCGCGCGGCGCGCGCCAGCGTGCGATTCTCATCGGCGACCGGCAATTTCTCCGCCAAGACGCGCGCGCCTACGCCGCTTCGCTCGCAGATGTGACCGAGATCGCTCGCCAGTCCGTCGCTGATGTCAAGCATCGCCATAGCAGTATGCGCCGAGCCGATCAGTTGTCCTTCGCGCACGCGCGGCGTCGGCGTGTCGCGGCGCGCGCGCGCGATTGCCGCGTACTCGTCTGTCGTTTGTAGGGGCGCCGCGTTGCTGCGCCCGAGCATCAGCGCAACGCCTGCCGCCGCGTCGCCGAGTGTGCCGGTGACGAGAATCTGGTCGCCCGCGCGCGCGCCGGCGCGCAGCAGAATATTCTCGCGTGGCGCATCGCCAAGTAAAAAGATGTCGATGAACACGCCGAGTCGTGAGCGCGAGATATTTCCGCCGACGATGTCGACGCCGAAGATTTTCGCTTCCGCGCGCATGCCCGCGTAAAGTTGGTCGATGAATTCTACCTCCAGGGCGTTTAGCAATCCGAGCGAGACAAGCGCAAAGCGCGGCGCGCCGCCGGTCGCGGCGATGTCGCTCAGATTGATCGCGAGCGCCTTGCGTCCCAAGTCGCGCGGCGCGATGGCATCGCGCAGAAAATGCGCGCCTTCCATTTGCACGTCGCAGGTCGCCAGCCAGACATGCTCCGCTGTCGCGCGCAGTACCGCCACGTCATGGCCGATGCCAACGATCACGTCGCTGCCGGGCGCAGGCAAGCCGCGCTGGATGCGGTCGATCAAACCAAACTCGCCGAGTTCGTCAATTTTCATTTATGATTTTCGATTTATGATTTCAGATTTGAGGCACAAGTCAAAGCAATCATAAATTCTCCTTAGCGGTGTCCACGATCTTTCTCAATTCTCGCGCGGCGCGTTCCACATCGTCCGCGCTGACAATCGCGGAGACGACCGCGACCCCTGCCGCGCCGGCGCGGATCACGCTCGCCGCGTTGGAAGAGTTGATCCCGCCGATCCCGACCATCGGAATCGTGCACACGCGCGCGATCTGCAACAGACCGGCAATCTCGATGGGCTTGTTCGCGTCCGCTTTCGTCGCGGTGGCAAAAATCGCGCCCGCGCCGACATAGTCCGCGCCGTCTGCAATTGCCGCGCGCGCTTGCTCGACGTTTTCCGCCGACACGCCAAGAATCTTGCCGCGTCCGATCAACTTGCGCGCGAGCGACGCGGGCATATCATCTTGCCCAACATGTACGCCGTCCGCGTCGACCGCGAGCGCAACGTCCACGCGGTCGTTGACGATGAACGGCACGCCGTGCGCGCGGCACAGGTCGCGCAGCTCTAACGCCTCGTCGATCATCTTGCGCGTGCTCGCATTTTTCTCGCGATACTGCACCATCGTCGCGCCGCCGCGAATTGCCGCCTCAATAACCTGGCGATGTGACCGCCCGCGCGAGAGTTGCGCGTCGGTGAGCACGTACAGCGAATAGTCGACGTGAGTTTCTGTCATTCCAACCTCACTACCTTCACGCCGGCTTTGATTTGCGCCGGCGTCAGTTGATAGATCGCGTCGAGCAGCGCGGCGCGAAAACTTCCGGGTGCTTTGGCGCGACGCGCGGCATGCTGCGCCGCCAGCCCGTAGCACGCGAGCGCGGCGGTTGTGGCGACGAGATAATCTTTTTCGACCGCGCAGAATGCGCCGATCATCGTCGTCGCCATGCAGCCGGTGCCGGTGATCGTCTTGAGCATCGCGTGCCCGTTGTCCACGCCCATCACGCGTGTGCCGTCGGAAATAATGTCGCGCTTGCCGGTGATCGCGACGACGGTGTTGTATTTGCTCGCGAGATTCTTGGCGACGCCGACCGGGTCGCGGACGCCTTCGACGGATTCGACGCCCTTGACGATGCCACCCGCGCCGGCGAGCGCGCCCACTTCGCCGGAATTGCCGCGCACGACGGCGAGGCGCAGGTTAGCGAGGAATTTCTGACCGGTTTCGTTGCGGAGTTTGGTCGCGCCGACGCCGACCGGATCGTAGACGATGGGCACACCGAGCTCGTTCGCGCGCTTGCCGGCGATCAGCATCGCTTCGACCCATTCGGGCGTGAGCGTGCCGGGATTCAGCACGAGCGCGCCCGCCGCCGCGACCATTTCGGCGACCTCTTCTTTCGCGTGCGCCATCACCGGCAGCGCGCCGACGGCGAGTGTCGCGTTCGCAGTCTCGTTCATCACGACAAAGTTGGTGATGTGGTGAAGCAGCGGATGCTGGGCGCGAATCCGCATCGCGAGTTCAGCGGCGGTTACACCAAATTCGTTTCGATTATTTCTGGACACGAGTTTTTTCTCCTTCCAAAACTAGGACGCGGATAGCCGCGGACAAACGCGGATCGAAAAATAAAATCAGCGTTCGTCCACGTTGATCAGTGTCCGATTATTTTTCTTTCAAAAACATAAATCCCAGAACGGCGTAGAGCGCGAACGCCACGACAAAGCTCGGCATCGATCCGCCGAACGCGGTCAGCGAACTGGGAATTAGTTTGGGCCAGTCCGCGACGAATGCGCCAAGCGTCGTCGGATTCGTGATGTGATACGCGGCGATTCCGACAATCCAAGCGAGCAATCCCCACACGTTCACGCCGCCGCGATACCAGTACGCGCCTTGCGGTTTGTAGAGTTCATCGCTTTTATATTGTCTGCGGTGCAACAAAAAATAATCTGCGACAAGCACTCCAAAGAGCGGGACGAAGAACGATCCGATCAAGTAGAGAAAATTCTGATACTGTGTGATGTCGAGCGCGACGGCGACGAGGTAGCAGAAAACTCCGAGACCGAGAATCAGCCAGCGCTGTTTCACTTTCGGAAAAACGTTTTGCAGCGAGACGGCGGACGAGTAAAGATCAGCCCATGCGTTGTGCGTTTCGTCGGCGAGTAGAATCAAGAGCGCGATCCAGCCCGCGGTCAGCGCGATCGCGCTGGCGAATTCTTTCGGCTCTTGCGCGACGCCTGCGCCCAAGAGCGCCATCGCGCCGATGGCGAGGAACCAAAAGTTCGTGATGAAAAAGCCGACGAAGGTTCCCCAGAACGCGTGGCGCGTCTGCCGCGCAAAGCGGTTGTAATCGGCGACGAGCGGCAGCCACGAAATCGGCAGCGCGATCACAAGATCGACGGCGACCCAGAAGGGCAGTGAGCCGTCGCCGGGTTTTGCCAGCAGCGCGCGAAAATCGTACGTCGTAAGCAAATGGAATGTCAGCCACGCGCCGGTGGCGAGCGCGATCCACACTGCGAATTTCTCGAGCCACTGCCGGACGACGCCGATCGGTCCGCCGATGCCCATCAGGATGACAATCGCCGCGAACACCGCCGCCCACAGCGCGAAACTCGATGCGCCGAAAATTGTTTGGCTGATCGCATTCGCGGCGACGCCCATCACGACGAATTCAAAAATCGTCCAGCCGATGAGTTGCAGGACGTTCAGCGCAGTCGGCAGGTATGAGCCGC
>DAIDTM010000462.1 GCA_027457205.1 Anaerolineae bacterium
CGGCGTGTGCGCCGGCTGCGCCAACTATATCTGTTCCGACGACACTGGTAAGCCATTTCAAAATCGTCAGCCCCGCGTTCGCCGAGAGTGCAGCCATTCCGAAAAAATATTCGTGCGATGGCGAAAATATTTCGCCGCCGCTCACATGGAGCGACGCGCCGGCGAATACGAAGAGCTTCGTGCTGATCGTGGACGATTCCGACGCGCCCGGCGGTACGTTCACGCATTGGGTTGCGTTCGACATTCCGTCAACTCAAACCGACATCGCCGAAGGCGCATCAAGCGTCGGCAAAAGCGGCAAGAACGGGCGCGGACAAAACGGCTACACCGGTCCGTGCCCGCACTCCGGCACGCATCGTTATTTCTTCACGCTCTATGCGCTGGATACCCAAACGCTGAACTTGAACGACGGCGCATCGCGCGCGGCAGTTGAAACGGCAATGAAAATGCATTCCATCGCCGTAACGAACTTGATGGGAACGTACTCGAGATAATAGGAGCCGCAATTTGAGAATCGCTCTGGATGCGATGGGCAGCGACGCGCGACCTGTGCCTGATGTGGAAGGCGCCGTTATGGCGGCGCGCGCGTATGGACTCACCGTCGTTCTGGTCGGCGACGAAAACAAACTCAAGTCCGAATTGGCGAAGCACGATACGCGCGGCTTGGATCTACCCATCGTGCACGCGCCGTCCGACATCGGAATGACCGAGCACGTCGACGCTGTGAAGACCAAGAAAGATGCGTCGATGAACATCGCGATGCGCCTGGTGCGCGAGAAACAAGCGGACGCGTTCGTCACCGCCGGCAACACCGGCGCGGCAATGGCAGCGGCGATCGCGGGTCCGTACCTGCTGGGACGCATCAAAGGAATCAAGCGTCCCGCGCTCACCGCGACGATTCCCACCGCCGTCGGGCGCACGCTGTTACTCGATATTGGCGCGAACGCGGATGTGAAACCGGAATATCTGTACCAATTCGCGATGATGGGCGCGGCGTACGCACAGAAAGTGATGGGCGTCGCCAATCCGCGCGTGATGCTCTTGTCCAACGGCGAGGAAGAAGGCAAGGGACCGTTGGTGGTACGCGAGGCGTACGCGCTGCTGAAGAAAAGCCCGCTCAACTTTATCGGCAACGCGGAAGGACGCGATATCCCCAAAGGCAGCGCGGACGTGATCGTGACCGATGGCTTTACCGGCAACGTCGCGATCAAATTGAGCGAGTCGCTTGCCCGAACGCTGGTCGGATTCATTCGCGACGAGATCAAAAAACGTCCGCTCGCCGTTGCCGGCGCGGCGCTCGCCAAACCCGCGTTCGACGCGCTCAGGAGCCGGCTCGACCCGGCAGAGTACGGCGGCGGCATTCTGCTGGGCGTCGATGGCGTGGTGATTATCGGGCACGGCAGCTCGAATGCGGTCGCCATCAAGAACGCGATCCGTGTCGCGAAAGAAGCTGTCGAAGGAAACGTCGTCGAACTGATCCGCGCGGGAGTGGCATAAACCGCACGCGCACGAAAACTAGGGGGGAGAAATTCTCTGGCAATGCATTCGGGAGGAGGAAAATCTTTGGAAAATGCCAACGCGCGCGCCCGGTTCAGCCCTGGCGCGCCCGGCATGAGCGGTACATTGGAAATGCCGCCTGTCGAAATGATTGCGGGGCAGCGTCTCAACCCCGAAGCGCTGGCGCTGATGCAACTGCAAGCGCGTCCCAAACGCACTCGCGTCGTCATCACCGGGATGGGCGCGATCACGCCCCTGGGTCACTCGCCGGAAGAATTGTGGCGCAATCTGCTGGCAGCCAAGTCCGGCATCGCGCCAGTCTCGCTGTTCGATCCGAGCAATTACAAAACGCGCATCGCCGCCGAAGTCAGGGGCTTTGAGCCGA
>DAIDTM010000463.1 GCA_027457205.1 Anaerolineae bacterium
GTCGTGGAAGACTCGGTCAACTCGCCGATCTTTGATTCCATCATCCGAGAAATTCGGGCAGAGAACGCGCAAGCCAGCGCAAGTCGATTGATCGTTATGCCGGCGGAGCGCGTGGAAGAATAAAACGAGTTGCTTGCAGGAGGTCTGGTGCTTGCCGATATAGAAATTCTGGCGCGGCGGCTCGAACAACAGATTACGTCATTTGAAAAACTGCATGCCGATGAAATGAAGCGATTCGAGGAGCAGTTTGCGGTTTTTCAGCGACTGCAAAACGACGAGCTGCAAATGCTGCGCGCGGAATTGAAACAGCTGCAAGATGAAATCGCGCGCGCGAAGCAGGAAGAGACCGAGCAAGCCGTTACGGATCGAGCGGCTGCGCCGCCCAAACCAGCGGATGCGAAAGCCGTGCTGATGATCACGCGGCGCGACTTGTTGACCGGCAATATCTCGCCGCGCAGCCGAACGTAACTCCTTCGGAAGGCATTTGTCGATGAATCTCCGCCGCGCCATCCTGCTCGCCGGGTGCATCGGCGTCCTGTTGTTCGTTGGGCAGGCGCTCGCGCCGGTGATTGAAGCGACTCCGCCGGCTCCAGCCATCATTCAATTAACTAACGACCACGCGAATGATGTGCGTCCCGTCTGGAGTCCTGACAATCGGATGATTGCCTTCCAATCGAATCGGGTCGATCCCAATGTCTATCACATTTACGTGATGAACGCGGATGGCAGCCACCAACGCGCCTTGACCCAGGGTTCGACCGACGATCGCCATCCATTCTGGATGCCCGACGGGAAAGCAATTCTGTTCGATTCTTCGGACGGCAACCAGAGTGAGATCTGGATGGTCAATGTGGCGGACGGCAGCCGCAAGCAAATCACGCATATCGGCGGTTTGGCGAATTTCCCATCGGTCAGTCCAGACGGACAGCACATTGCTTTCTACGTCTATCAGAACGAAACTCTAGACCTATGGACAGCGCGTCTCGACGGAAGCGGGGCAACGCAGCTGACGCACGGTTTGGCAAGCGCAGCGAACAACCAATGCACGTTTGCGTGTCATCAAGCGGCGTGGAGTCCCGACAATCGTACGATTGCCTATTCGGCGGGCGAACTGGACACGATCTGGACAGTTGCCAGCGACGGTAGTCATCGGGACAAGGTGATCTCCAACGGCGAGGACAATCATTTTCCGTGGTACATGCCGGATGGGCGATTGGGCTATATCACCGAACATGTCAATCCAGTCCAATCGTGGACCGACGCGTGGATTTATGATCCCAAGAGCGGGCAGTCCACGCTGCTGCAAGGTCACATGTCGCCGCAGGGTCCATTCGATTGGAATAACAACGCCACGCAAGTCTTGTTTCACTCGCCGCGCTCTGGGAATTTTGAAATCTATCTGGTCGATCTGAACGCGCCGGGCGGTGTGGATGCGCTGCAAGGCAAATCCGTGCCGGTCCAACAAAGCGCCAGCGCGCAAAATTCCACCGGCGCTGCCCCGCTTCCATCCGCGAACGCGCAGGAAAACAACCTGACGATTCTTGGAATCGCGGCGGCGTTCGGCGCGGCGGTCGCGGCGTCCGCGTTCGGATTACTGATCCGGCGACGAATACGGAATCGAGGTCGGACGTCAAGTTAATCGAGGCAGCTCAGGAGGCGTATGGAGGGATCGAACGGGGATCTGAATCGCGAGGCGAGGCAAGTTTCACGCCGGGAATTCTTGGCGACTGCCGCAAGCGGATTTGTCGCGTTAAGTATGATCGGCGTCAGCGGCGTCGATTTCTTCAAGCCGCCGGTGACTCCCATCGACCGAGATTCGTCGGGCGTGATCTTTCCAGACCCCTCGCTGTGCATTGGCTGCCTGACCTGCGAAGTCCAATGCACGGAGGTGCATCGTCAAGCCGGCTTGTCCAGCATCGCGCGCATCCGCATCTTTAACGAGCCAGCGACGAAAGTCGCCCCCGAGATTCTCAAGAATTATCCCGGACGCGGCTCGTTCATCCAGCAGCCGTGCCTGCAATGCCCGGACTCGCCGTGCCTGCCGGTCTGCCCGGTCAATGCGCTGCACGTCGATCCCAAGACGGGCGCGCGCGTGATTAACGAACAGGCGTGCATCGCCTGCGGGCGCTGCGCGGAAGCCTGTCCCTTCGATGTGCGCTCCGAAGCCGTCGCAACCGATCAACTGACCACCGGGCAAAAGACGCGCATCACCTACGATCCGGTGAAAAACGTTTTCACCAAGTGCGATCTCTGCTCCTTCCGCCCCGAAGGTCCTGCCTGTGCGGAACGCTGCCCGATCAACATTCGCATCAAGCAGGGCATCGTGAAAAGCGATCACCTGTGTCTGGATGTACCCAAGTCGGATCAAGCCCAGTTTCTCAAGATGAAAGCGCAGCAAACCGTGAAGAAAGGATAACGTCAAAGGAGGACGCGTCTTGAAACGAATTGTGATCGCCGTCGGCGCAGCGGCATTCGGCGTTTTTGTCGTGACGTTGAGCAGCGCGTTTGCGCAGAGCGGCACTCCCAGCGGATTCCCACCCGAAACGGATCTGTATAACGATGCGGTGCTGTTAGCGCGCCTATTGCCGCTCGCCATCGCGCTGGGTATCGGCTTTGGCGTTTGGCAAGCCAAAGCGAGTCTGCGCCAGCCCAAGTCGAGTCCGGCGTCGGCTGTGGTGATTCGCCACGATTTTGGCACGGTCATCGCGCATTGGTCAAACGCGGTCGTATTCATTCTGGGCATGGCAACCGGCATGATCGTCTTACGGCGACTGCCGCGTCCAGAGGAAATGCGCGGCATCTTTGCGATTCATTATCTCGGCGCGGGGCTGGTGATTTTTGGCGTCGCCAGCCATTTGACGCAGAACGCGGTGACGGGTGGACTGGGACTGATCCCGCGCTCGTTCAAAGACGTGCGCGAGGGACTGGGCGAATTGGTGGAATACACCGGCGTCTTTGGATCGAGCGGCGCAGCATTTGGTTTGAAACTGCCCAAGTCGATCCGAGAAACTTTCGCGGAAACCTTTCGATCGTTTGGCATCGCGCCGCCCAAGCGCTTGGGCAAATTTCTGCCCGCGGAAAAAACCTTTTCCTATACGCCGTGGGCAATCATTATCACCGTCATCGTCGTCACCGGTCTCATCAAAGCGTTGCGTTACCTCTATCCAATTTCGCCGACCTTTATTGCGCCGGTGTCTTTCTTGCACGACGCGTTCGCGTACGCGGCAGTCGTCATGCTCGCGATTCACCTGGCGGCAGTGCTATTGGTGCCGCGCAACTGGCCCCTGCTCATTTCGATGTTCACGACGCGCGTGAGCCGCCAGCACGTGCAGCAGTGGCATCCGATCTGGTTCAAGGAGCTGGTCGCGCGCGAGCGACCGACGGCGACGGCGACCCAAGTCCCGGCAACACCAACCGCGCCTAAAACTGTCGAGGAGACCGAGGCATGATTTCCGCCATCGTCCTGGGCGCGGGCTTGTCGCAGCGGATGGGCGCGCTGAAACAGTTGCTGCCTTACGGCGATCATACCGTCATCGAGCAGGTTGTTTCGGTTTTGCTCGCTTGCCCGATTGACGATGTGGTCGTCGTGTTGGGGCATCGCCACGCGGAGATTGCCAACGTTCTCTCTCCATGGCGCGTGCGCTTGATCGTCAATCCGCGTTACACCGAGGGTATGTTGGCTTCATTGCAAGAGGGTTGGAGCGCGGTGCCGCCCGCCGCGGATGCGGTGATGCACGTTTTGGGAGATCAGCCACATTTGGATCAACGCGTCGTAACGCAACTGATCGACGCGTATCGAGCAGGCGACGCCGGCATCGTCGTGCCGACGTTCGATGGGCGGCGCGGTCATCCGATTCTGTTGAACGCGCGTTATCGCGCGGAAATCCTGGCATTGCGAGACGGCGCGACGATGCGGGATATTCTGCGGAGGCACTCGGCGGAAGTGCGGCAGGTGGAGGTAGAAACGGACGGTATCCTGCGGGATATGGACACCTGGTCCGAGTACGAACGGGAACTCAAATATCGACAGTTCGTTGCGGCATAAAAAATCTGAAGGGCGTCACGGTTGACTGCCCTTCAGACTTTGTTTCATGATCGCGCTGCCTTTGAATTGCGCGAGCGGCGCGCCCGTCGCGTGACGCTGCACCATCAGCATTTCCGCTATGATGGAGATCGCAATTTCCATCGGGGTTTCCGCGCCCAAGTCCAATCCGGTGGGCACGCGAATCCGCGCCAGAATTTCCGGCGCGACGCCGTCTTTGATCAGGTCGCGGAAGATGACGATGCTCTTGCGCGCGCTCGCCACAAAGCCG
>DAIDTM010000464.1 GCA_027457205.1 Anaerolineae bacterium
GCGGCTAAGAAAAGCGTTTCGCGAGATTGCTCGGCAATGACGGCGCGCTCCCAAACTCTCGCCGTTCGGCTGGCGACGCCAAACGACACACCGCTCATCACTCGCCATCGCCGCGCAATGTTCGAAGATATGGGTCATGCCGATCGCGCGGCGCTGGACGAGATGGACGAACGCTTTGCGGAGTGGGTTCGCCACAGAATCGAAAGCGGCGAATATCGCGGTTGGTTTGTCGCCGCCGATAATGGCGATGTCGTCGCCGGCGCGGGCGTGTGGCTGCAAAATAGTCCGGCGAATCCGCGAGATCAATCAGCGCGGCGCGCCTACGTGATGAACGTTTACACGCGTCCGGAATATCGTCGGCAAGGTCACGCGCGGCATCTGATGGAAACCATCCTCCAGTGGTGCCGCGATCAGAGCATTCGCACCATCGTATTGCACGCCAGCGACAGCGGACGTGTGCTTTACGAGTCGCTGGGCTTTCGACCGACCAACGAAATGCGTATCCTCCTGCCGCCAGCGGAGTGAATAAGAAAATCGGCACGGGCAATTGCCTGTGCCGATTGCTATTGGACGACATTAGCGATTTGGAGCCGAGTCCGGTTTCGCATCCACCTTGGCGATATAGCGAATCAGATTCGCGTTCACCATGATCGCGTCCTGCTCGATGATGTATCGTTCGGCGGCGTAAAGTGTGACACTCGCTTTGGTCACCGCGAGGAAGGTATCGCCGGATCCGCTCGTCAGGATACGACGCAAATCGAGATCACTCATCGTGTGAAGCGTGCCGCGAACTTCCATCCCATCGAGGATGAGAAAGACCTCGTGCATTTGTTTCTTGACGTAGCCGTAGAACCGCTTGGTTGGCGGAATCCCTTTCTGAGGCGGCTCGAAGACGACGCCGACCCACGTCTTGGGGACCACGGCGGCGGGATGCTGCTGAAGAATTTTACCGGGTTCGCTGAGACGCGCGAGTTGCACATTGCGTAAACTGATAACCGTCTCGCGGCGATCATTCAGGAAATCCGACAACCGTTGGTCGCGGAACAATAACTCGCCGGTAATCGAATGGCGAGCGGTGAGCACCACTACACTGTAGGGAATCGACTCGTCAACCATTGGGGCACCTCTCCGCAAAGCCGAATGAAAACGCCGCGCTGTCTTTCATTTGATTTATTCTACCCCGCCCTTTTCACGCTGTCAAATGGTAAATTGCAGGCAAACCGCGGTTTCAATAGCCAAACGCAACCATCGGTTCTCTAATGTATTCTTTACCCGCCTTGTGCCTTTCTTATACTCGTTTTACAGTTTGCAAATAGAATAAAAATGCTTTAAGATAAGAATCAGTGCCAGACCTGCTTTGGCGCGTATTTCATTCTAATTCGTTTTTAATCCTAAAGGAGCGATCGAAATTCAATGGCAGCCGAACTCGTCATCAAGAACCTGCACGTTCAAGTCGAAGGAAAGGAAATTCTCAAAGGAATCAACCTGACGGTCGATAAAGGCGAAATTCACGCCGTGATGGGACCGAACGGTTCCGGCAAATCGACGCTGGCGAACACGCTCGCCGGGAATCCCAAGTACGTCGTCACCGACGGCGAGATTCTCTACCACGGCGAAAACATCGCCGCGTGGAAGCCGGACGAACGCGCGCGCAAGGGCATCTTTCTCGCGTTTCAGTATCCGATGGCAATTCCCGGCGTCACCGTCGCCAACTTTCTCCGCACCGCGTTGAACGCGCGGCGCAAAGAGACCGGCTCGAATGGCGACGCCAAGGCGATCAGTATTCCGGAATTTCGCAAGCTGATGACCCAGAAGATGGAACTGCTCAAGCTCGATAACACCTTTGCGACGCGCTATTTGAACGATGGCTTTAGCGGCGGCGAGAAGAAACGCGTCGAGATTTTGCAGATGGCGGTGCTCAATCCTGAGCTTGCCGTGCTCGACGAAACGGATTCCGGCTTGGACATCGACGCGCTGCGGATCGTGTCGGAAGGCGTGAATGCGCTCGCGGGTCCGAATGTCGGCATTGTGCTCATCACGCACTATCAACGCATCTTGAATTACATCAAGCCGCATTTCGTTCACGTAATGGTCAGCGGCAAACTCGCGTTGTCGGGCGGAGCGGAACTCGCGTTGCAACTGGAAGAAAAGGGTTACGATTGGCTCAAGGAGCCAGAAGCAGTAGGCAAGTAGACAAACATCAAGTTCTGTGTTTACGTGTATACTTGTCTAGTTACAGGGAGAAATAAATGACAGATCAGAATAAGGGCGCGTTTGACATCGGCGCTTCCAGCTCGGTATACAAGGAAAAGTACGGATTCTTCGATCCGGAGAAATACGTCTTCAAAGCCAAGAAAGGGCTGAACCGCGAAATCGTTGAAGAGATTTCATGGATGAAGAACGAGCCAGACTGGATGCGCGAGTATCGCTTGCGCGCGCTCGAAATCTTCTACCAGAAGACGATGCCCCAGTGGGGCGGCAACCTCAACGACATTAACTTTGACGATATTTACTATTTCTTGCGCGCGACCGACAAATCCGAACGCTCGTGGGATGAAGTCCCCGCCGACATCAAAAAGACTTTCGTCCGTCTCGGCATTCCCGAAGCGGAGAGGAAATTCCTCTCCGGCGTTGGCGCGCAGTACGAATCCGAAGTCGTCTATCATAATATCAAGGAATCACTTAGCAAACAAGGCGTGATCTTCCTCGGCATGGACCAGGGACTGGCGGAATATCCCGACCTCGTCAAAAAATATTTCGGCACGATCATTCCTTCGGCGGACAACAAATTCGCCGCGCTCAACAGCGCGGTCTGGTCGGGCGGCTCGTTCATCTACGTCCCGCCGGGCGTCCATGTCGAAATGCCATTGCAAGCGTACTTCCGCATCAACGCCAAGAACATGGGGCAGTTCGAGCGAACGCTAATCATCGCCGACGAAGGATCGTACGTTCATTACGTCGAGGGCTGCACCGCGCCGACGTACTCCAGCGACTCGCTGCACAGCGCGGTTGTCGAAATCGCCGTACACAAGAATGCGCGCGTGCGCTACACGACGATCCAGAATTGGTCGTCGAACGTCTACAACCTCGTCACCAAGCGCGCGGTCGCCTACGAAGACGCGACGATGGAATGGGTGGACTGCAACCTCGGTTCCAAGCTGACGATGAAATATCCCAGCGTCTATATGATGGGCAAAGGCGCGCACGGCGAGATTCTCTCCGTCGCGTTCGCGGGCAAGGGACAGCATCAGGATGCAGGCGGCAAAGTTGTGCACGGCGCGCCGTACACCTCGTCCGTGATTTCGAGCAAATCGATTTCAAAAGACGGCGGGCGCACCTCGTACCGCGGCTTGCTCAAAGTCTATCCCGGCGCAGAAGGCGTCAAATCGAACGTGCGCTGCGACGCGTTGCTGCTCGATGAGGAATCGCGCTCGGACACGTACCCGTACATCGAAGTGGACGAGGACAATGTGACCATCGGTCACGAAGCCAGCGTCTCGAAGATCGGCGAAGAACAGCTCTTCTACTTGATGTCGCGCGGCTTGACCGAAGCCGAAGCTGCGACGATGATCGTCAGCGGATTCATCGAGCCAATTGTGAAGGAGCTGCCGATGGAATTCGCCGTCGAAATGAACCGGCTGATTTCACTGCAGATGGAAGGGTCGGTAGGATAATGTAGGGACAATCCTATGTGATTGCCCGGGGCGACCACACCCTGGCACTTGCGTTCCCGCCAGGGCAAGTGAGGGTCGCCCCTACAATTGTTTGGAGGAACATCGCACGTGGCTGACACAGTAGCAACATTGAACACAAAAACTGGATTGACCAAAGAAGCCATCGAGGCATTATCGAGAAGCAAACACGAGCCGGCATGGGTGCTGGCGCGCCGGCTTGAAGCGTGGCATCTGTACGAAGAAACGCCGATGCCTGCTGCGAATGACGAATTGTGGCGGCGCACGTCGCTGAAGGATCTGAATTTGGAATCCGTCGTACCGTTTGCCGCAGGCGACGCCGCGCGCGATGCGCTCAAGGCGCTGCCGGAGAAATTCCAGCAGGTCGCCAACGATCAGAACGCCGCGGGCGTTCTCGCGCAGTACAACACTGGCGTCGCGCACGCGCGGCTCGCGGATGCTCTGAAAAAGCGCGGCGTGATCCTCTGCGACATCGACACCGCGATTCGCGCACACCCGGAACTCGTTAAGCAGTACTTTATGACGCAAGCCGTGACGTACAGCGAGAATCGCTACAAGAGCGATAAACCGCGCACCGGAACGAGCGGCAAGCACGAAGGAGGCGGCTACGGCGATACGGTCGGCGATTTGAAATTCGCCGCGCTGCATGGCGCGTTTTTTAGCGGCGGTACGTTCCTGTACGTGCCGCGCAACGTCGTCATCGACCTGCCGCTGCAAACGATGACGTATTTCGATGCGCCGAACCTCGCGATGTTCACCCACACGCTCGTCGTGGTGGAGGAAGGCGCGGCGGTGAAATTGATCGAAAATTACGCGTCGAAGGCGAATGAGACGCAGCGGTTCTCCAATGGCGCGGTCGAGTTGATCGTCAAGCCCGGCGCGAGTTTGCAGTACTTTCACTTGCAGGATTACGCGCAGAACGTGTGGCATTTCACGTCGCAAGCCGCGCTGCTGGAAAAAGATTCGTCGCTCACCTGGCTCGTCGGCACGCTTGGCAGCCAGTCGACGAAAGCGTTCCTTGATTGCAAAATGCTCGGTACCGGCACGAACGCCGCGCTGCTCGGCTTTTTCTTTGGCGAGGGCACGCAGCATTTCGACCAGCACACCTTCCAGAATCACATCATCGGTCACTCAACGAGCGACCTGCTTTACAAGGGCGCGCTCAAGGATAATGCCTACTCCGTATTCCGTGGATTGATTCGCGTGAATCCCGCCGCGCAACGCTCCGACGCGTACCAGGCAAATCGCAACATTCTGCTAAGCGAGCATTCGCACGCGGATTCGATTCCGGAACTGGAGATCGAAGCGAACGATGTGCGCTGCACGCACGGCGCGACCGTCGGACCGATCGATCCAGAGCAAGTCTTTTATCTCATGGCACGCGGCATTCCGCGCGCGCAAGCCGAGCAACTCATCACGGAAGGATTCTTCGATCCACTGATGCAAAAGATTCCGCTAGAATCCATCCGCGACGAGTTGACCGCGGCGATCAAGACGAAAATTGGGATGTAGGACAAGTTGACAGACTTGTCCTACGGGAGAAATGCAATGTCAGAGTACGCACATCCCGAAGTGTTGGTCGAGACCGAATGGGTCGCGCAGCACTTGAACGATAAGGACATCCGTATCGTCGAGTCCGATGAGGACATTCTGCTCTACGAAGTCGGGCACGTGCCCGGCGCGGTGAAGATCGACTGGCACGTCGATTTGCAGAACACGATCGTACGCGACTATATCGACCGGAAGAATTTCCAAATGCTCCTGTCGAGCCGCGGCATCGCGAACGATACCACCGTCGTTTTTTACGGCGACAAGAACAACTGGTGGGCATGCTACGCCTTCTGGGTGTTCAAGCTCTTCGGGCACGAGAAATGCGTGGTGATGAACGGCGGGCGGCAAAAGTGGATCGCCGAAAATCGTCCGCTGGCGAAAGACCAGTCGACGTATGCGCATACCAACTACGTCGCCAAGGAACGCGATGACACTAAAATTCGCGCGTTCCGCGATCAAGTGATGAAGCACGTCACTGGCGGCAATCCGCTCGTGGATGTTCGCTCGCCGCAGGAATATAGCGGCGAGCTGCTGCACATGCCGGGCTATCCGCAGGAAGGCGCGCTGCGCGGCGGTCACATTCCGGGCGCGAAGAACATTCCCTGGGCGAAAGCTGCGCGCGAAGACGGCACCTTCAAGTCGGCGGAGGAGCTGAAGGAGCTGTACCAGTCGCAAGGCATCACGCCGGACAAGGACGTGATCGCCTACTGCCGCATCGGCGAGCGCTCCAGCCATACCTGGTTTGTGCTTCAATATCTCCTCGGCTACCCGAAGGTTCGTAACTACGACGGATCGTGGACAGAATGGGGCAACCTTGTCGGCGCGCCGATTGAGAAATGATTTCCCGTAGGGGCGATTCGCGAATCGCCCCTACAAACGAATATGGACAGACGGGAATACATCGAGTTCATTCTCGACCACTATAACAACCCGCGCAATCACGGCGCCATCGACGACCCGGATATTTTGGTGAACGGCGGCAATCCCGGCTGCGGCGATGTCGTCACAATGTACGTCAAAGTCGACGATGACAATCGCGTCACGGACGTCAAGTTTGAAGGGCGCGGCTGCACGATCAGCATGGCGGGCGCGTCGCTCGTGACGGAGCTGGTCAAGGGCAAGACGCTCAAGGAAATCGAGGAGATGCCGTATACCCCGTTAATTGACCAAATGGGGGAAGATGTGGTAAAATCCCGATTGCGTTGCGCGACACTCGGCATGGATACTTTGAAAGGCGGCGCGCGCGAGTATCCTAGCCGCAAAGCCACCGGCCAAAAACTCATTCAGCCGATTGTGCTCGCTCATACGCTGTCGACGGATTAAGCAATCTTAAATTTCTTTGAAAGGAGCAAAACAATGGCGTACGTGATTGCTGAACCCTGTATCACGGTCAAAGACGCGGCATGCGTGAACGTGTGTCCGGTCGACTGCATCCATCCCAAGAAGGATGAAGGCGATTTTGAGCCCGTGCAGCAATTGTACATCGACCCGGATACGTGCATCGATTGCGGCGCGTGCGTGCCGGAATGCCCGGTCAGCGCGATCTTCCCGGAGCCGGATGTCAAGGACGAGTGGAAATCGTACACCCAGAAGAACGCCGACTATTTCAAATTGTCGGCTGCCGATTTCCAGAAGAAATG
>DAIDTM010000465.1 GCA_027457205.1 Anaerolineae bacterium
CTTCCTAAAATCCTAAATCATAAATCGAAAATCATAGATTCGATTCATTTGCCTCGCGCGCGGTTCGCGTAAAACGGCGTCTTGACGACGCGCGCTTTCAGCGGCTTGCCGCGCACGATGATGTCGAACTCGGCGCCGATGGTGGCAAACTCCGGCGCGACAAAGCCCAAACCGAGATTCTTTTCGAGTGTCGGCGAGAACATGCCGGTCGTGACGATGCCGATCGGGTTGCCATCTTTCGCGATCTCGTAATCCTTGCGCGCAATGCCACGATCGATCATCTCAAAGCCGACGAGTTTCTTTGTCACGCCTTCGAGTTTGCGCTTGAGCAGGCAGTCGCGACCGATGAACATCTTGTCCAAGTCGCACGCCCAGCCCAAACCGGCTTCAATCGGCGTTGTGTGCGAATCGATCTCGTGACCGTAGAGCGCCATCTTCGCTTCAAAGCGCAGACTGTCGCGCGCGCCCAAGCCAATCGGCTTGACGCCGACATCCTTGCCGGCTTGAAGAATCGCGTCCCAGACGTGCTTGCCGTGACTCGCCGGGATGAACAATTCAAAGCCGTCCTCGCCGGTATAGCCGGTGCGCGCGACCAAGCCGCGCGCGTTACCTTTGCCGAACGGGTGCGCGTGGTGGTACTTGATCTTGGACAGGTCGAACGGTTCCAGCGTCTGCAAGACCTGTTCCGCTTTGGGTCCCTGGAACGCGAGCATGTAGTACTGGTCGGACACGTCTTCCAGCTCCACGCGGAATCCGCCGCGATGCGCGTTCATCCACGCGAAATCCTTCTCGCGGTTGGACGCGTTGACGACGACCATGTAGTACGGCCGCGCCTGCTTGGTCGCGCCGGCAAGCTTATAGACGAACGTGTCGTCGACCACGGTGCCATCGGCATAGCACATGATCGCGTACTCGGCTTCGTTCGGGGCGAGCGTGGAGAGATCGGACGAAAGCAGGTGCTGCAAGAACGCGAGCGCGTCCGCGCCGCGCACGTCGAACTGTCCCATGTGGTCGATGTCGAACAAGCCGGCGGCTTGGCGCACCGCGTGATGCTCTTCGAGGATACCGCTGTACTGCACCGGCATTTCCCATCCGCCAAATTCGACCATGCGCGCGCCCAGCGCGAGGTGGGTGTCGTACAGGGGAGTGCGTTTGAGGTTCATTCGATGCTGTCCTCCGCGTCAATTTTCAATTCGCCCGCTTCCTTCGTATTCACCTGCACGGTGAGGTGATGCGGACCGGGCGCGAGCGGCTGGTCTTCCACCTGAAACTTGATGACGATGTTCAGTGGAAACTGGCGCGGCGCGGTCAGCGAAATGTCGCTGGCGCGCACGGGCGCGGCATCGCCGGCGGCGATGAGTATTTTATCGAGCGGAACGTCGCGGCCGTCGATCTTGAGTGGAGAGATGCCGATCAGCGTGCCGGGGGCGAGAGTATTTCGGAGCGCGATTTCAAAGCCAGTGGGGTTGTTCTTGAAGCTGCCTTTGACGTACAACTTTTTGAGGAGAAAAGTCGGAATGACTGTGGGCACCATTGCCTCCCATCCGTGTTAGTCTGTGATGCGCTGCATCGCTTACAGTATATCCCAAAATCGTTTCCGTGACAAACTCTCCGAACCCGAAACCTCAAAACGTTTGCGCGATACTTCAAGTTGGATTATAATTAAATCGTATCGCATTTGAAAGGAATTGACTTGGAAATGTTTCCAGATTCACCCCAGACGCCTGCCGCGTCCGAGCCGCCGCTTTCCGCGCCCGAGCAATTGATCCCGCAGTCTGCAGCTGCGCCATCGCTCTGGCGCAATGTGGGCAGTATGCTGCGCGAGTTGATCGAGACACTGATTCTCACGCTCGTCATTTTCCTGCTGATCCGTTTTGCGGTCCAGAACTTTAGGATCGAAGGGTTCAGCATGGAGCCGAATTTTCACGACGGACAATTCTTGATCGTCAATAAGTTGGTGTACATGCTGCATCCACCGCAGCGCGGCGATGTCATCGTCTTCGTCCCACCGACCAGCGACTCGCGCGATTTTATCAAGCGCGTGATCGGTCTGCCGGGCGACCGCGTCGAGATTGTGGACGGGCGCGTGCTCATCAACGGCAAGCCGTTGGACGAACCGTACCCGCTGAATCCAGCCACCTATTCGTCGGGTCCGGTCACGGTGCCGCCAGGTCAGTACTATGTGCTCGGCGACAACCGGAACAATTCCAGCGATTCGCACGCCTGGGGCACGGTGCCGGCGAGCAAGATTATCGGTCAGGCATGGATCACGTACTGGCCGCCGCAGCGCATCGGCTTGGTGCCGACCTACACCTACGCGGCGACCCCATAGCGTCGGTTACCTAAGGCAACACGAAATGAATGTCGATACGCCGGCAACCGCGCCGGAAGAGGTGATTGTCCCGCCCGCCACGCCCGAATCCCGTTGGGCAGGGTGGGCAAGATCGCTGCGCGAACTGGTCGAGACGCTGGTCCTCACGCTCGTGATCTTTTTGCTGATTCGGTTTGCCGCGCCCAACTTTCGGATCGAAGGGTACAGCATGGAGCCCAACTTTCACGACGGGGAGCATCTCTTTGTCAATCGATTGATCTACATGCTGCATCCACCTGAACGCGGCGATGTGATTGTGTTCGTTCCGCCCAGCAACGCGTCGCAGGACTATATCAAGCGCGTGATCGGCTTGCCGGGCGAACGCGTTCAAATCATCGATGGGCGCGTGTTCATCAACGGCAAACTATTGGACGAACCGTACCCGCTCAATCCTGCCACGTACTCGTTCGGTCCCGTGACCGTTGGACCGGATGAGTACTTTGTTCTGGGCGATAATCGCGACAATTCCAGCGATTCGCATTCGTGGGGAATGCTGCCGGCGAAAAAGATCATCGGCAAGGCGTGGATCACCTACTGGCCCCTGAACATGATCGGTTGGGTACCCACGTACACCTATGCCGCTCCTGCGGGGAAATAAATCCCTGTGACTCTCCAAGACGATGACGTCCGTCTCCTCGTACGACAAATCGTGAATCGCGTGCTCGCCGAGACATCTGCGCCTGCGGTGATCGCAGGGGCAGATGAGAACGCGCGCGCGATTTCTGATTCCCCGGTCGTCTCGCCGAAAACAGTCGCGCTCGGCGCGGATCACGGCGGTTTGGCGATGAAGCAAGACCTTGCCCAGTACCTCACTGAACTCGGCTACACGGTCAACGATTGCGGCACGTTCACCGCGGACCCGATCGATTATCCCGACATCGCGTACGCGGTCGCGAAATTGGTGAGCGATGGCGCGGCAGCGCGCGGCATCATCATCGACGGCGCGGGCATCGGCTCGGCGATGACGGCGAACAAGGTGCCGGGCGTGCGCGCCGCGCTCTGCTACGACCTCTCGACCGCACGGAATGCGCGCGAGCACAACGACGCGAACGTGCTGACGCTCGGCGCGCGGCTGATCGGCGCAGGACTGGCGCGCGATATCGTCAAGCTATTCCTGGAGACCGCGTGTACGGAAGCGCGGCACAAAAAGCGCGTCGCAAAGATCATGCAAGTCGAACGGCGCTATCTGAAAAAATAGATGGAGGTATTCTGTGACGATCCGTGTGTGTCTGGCTGGCGCGACGGGATGGGCTGGAGCGGCTTTGGCTAAAGGCATCGCACAAGCCGACGACCTCGAGTTGGTTGCCGGGGTGTCACGCCAGCACGCGGGTCGCCGCTTGGGTGAAGTGTTAGGCATTCCCAACTTGAATACGCTTCTCAGCAGTTCTGCCGAAGAAGCGTTGAAGACCGCGTGTGACGTGTTTGTAGAGTACACGCGTCCCGAGGTTGCCAAGGCGAATGTGATGGCTGCCATTCGACAGGGCGCGCATGTTGTAATCGGCACATCGGGTTTGACCGATCAGGATTTACAGGAACTCGACGGCTTGGCGCGCGAACATCACGTCGGCGTTCTCGCCGTTGGAAACTTTTCGTTTGCGACCGTCGTCCTGACGAAATGTGCAGAGCTTGCCGCCAAGTATCTCTCGCAATGGGAGATCGTCGATTACGCGTCCGCGAGTAAGCCGGACGCTCCCAGCGGTACGGTGCGCGAATTGGCGTACAAGCTCGCGCAAGTCCGCAGACCCGAAATCCCGATTCCCATCGATCAAACGCAAGGTCCCAAAGAGAGCCGCGGCGCGACGCTCCACGGTATGCAAGTCCATTCGGTTCGTCTGCCGGGCTATGTCATATCAACCGAAGTGATCTTCTGCGCGCTGGATGAAAAGCTGAGCGTCCGTTATGACGCGGGAAGCGGACCCGAGCCGTACGTCGCGGGCGCTTTGCTGGCGATCCGCCGGGTCAATTCGTTTGTCGGTCTCAAGCGTGGCTTGGACAGTGTGATGGATTGGTAGCGTTTGATTAATCGAGGGATTTGAGACTATGCCTGTTTCCGAACCCCAAGTTCAAGAAATCACGCGCGCGATTCTGGAAGCACTGACGAAATACACCGTGCCCATGTCCGGTATTGCCGAGCAAGAGGGCTGCATCGATTGCCAGATTTGCGCGCAGAAATGCCCGGAGCGCGTGCGCCAGATCATCGGCGCGGGCGCGGCGCGCATCAGCGCGCGAAGTGGAGTGACTGCCGTGCCGCAAGACATTGCCAAGTTCATCGATCACACGCTGCTCAAGCCGGAAGCGACGCCGGCGGAAATCGCCAAGTTGTGCCAGGAAGCGAAAGAGTACCGCTTTGCCGCGGTGTGCGTGAATCCGCCGTACGTCAAACAGTGCGCCGATTACCTGCGCGGCACCGGCGTCGCGATTGCGGCGGTGGTCGGCTTTCCGCTCGGCGCGCACACGGCCGAGACGAAGGTATTCGAGACGCAGGATGCGATTGCCGATGGCGCGACGGAAATCGATATGGTGATCAACATTGGCGCGCTCAAGGCAAAGGAGGACGCGCTCGTGCGCGACGACATCCGCGCGGTGTGCGACGCGGCGCATCGCGGCAATGCCATCGTCAAAGTCATCATCGAAGCCGCGCTGCTGACCGATGATGAGAAGGTGCGCGCGTGCCAGCTGGCGAAAGAAGCGGACGCGGATTTCGTCAAGACCTCGACCGGCTTTGGACCTGGCGGCGCGACGGTGCACGATGTCGCGCTAATGGCGCGCGCGGTCGGCGGCGAGTTGGGCGTCAAAGCCGCGGGCGGCATCCGCAACTATGAGCAGGCGCAGGCGATGATCCAAGCCGGCGCGACGCGCATCGGCGCGAGCGCGGGGGTGAAGATTGTGGCGGAGGCGAAAGCCAGTAAGCAGTAGGCAGTGGGATAGTAGCGAACGGACGCTGTTCCGTTCGCATGGCAGACGGATGCCAATCTTGCGGATGATGCTGACGTGACATGCAAATCACTACTCCTTCCAACATCCAGGCGATTGCCTGGGAAGGCGCGCTGAGCGCGCCTGAAACCACACGCGTGTTCAAGTCTACTTCAGCCAAACCGCCGGTCGTCACTATCGGACAGCCGGAGGTCTGGCGCGCGGCGGACGCGCTTGAAAATCAGGTGGGGCAAAAGTGGGTCGCGCCATTGGGCGGCGCCGAGTTCTGGCTGGCGCGTTTCGCCTGCACGCTGCGCGCGCCGGGCGGCATCGAAAGAATCAGCGAGGCGCAACAATCGCTCTACCTGCGCCCGAAAAATTCTGGCGCGGACAAAGATACCGCGTACGCGTTCAATCTTTTCCCCGACCGGCTCGGCGCGGAAGACAAAGCGGAGTGGAACGTCAAACTGGGACCCGAATTGAAATTCGCGGATGGCTCTGGACTCAAGGCGGGCGAGCTGGGCGCCAAGTTTGAATTCAACAAGGTTTTCCCGGTTATCCAGAGTTACGGCGCGGGCGAGTGGAACCCGTATTGGATTTTCAGACCGCACGCGAGCCGCCTGATCGAGGGGAGTCAGTTTGTCTACGCGGTGCTCGCGGCTAAAGCGGGCGCGGCAGGCATTCGCGGCACGATGACGGTGACCGTGACGGTTGAAACGCAGTTCGGTCCGGTGCGCTTTGGAATGTCGGACGAAGCGCAGGAGAGCACGCGGTTTGTGATTGGATAGAGGTCAACGATGCCCTATGAAACCCGGCTCGTCGTCAATCGCAATACCGATGGCTACACCGCGCGCTGGGTCGAGCCAGACAATCAAGAGTCGCAAGAATTTCCGCTCGTCTTGCCGCTGACCGCTGCCGACGCGAGCGATTTGCGTTGGTGCTTGGAGAC
>DAIDTM010000466.1 GCA_027457205.1 Anaerolineae bacterium
CCAGGGAGGGTTAGGGGGGGGGCAAATGTCATCCGATAATCGCCGCGGATGTCGTCAACCTCGCGGCGCGGAAAATCGCCGAGGCGCGGCTGGAATAGAAACGTCTCCAGGTCGAACCGCGCGCCAGCGGCGGCAAGGCACATCGCTTCAATTGCCTGATGCCACGACTCGTTGAAAACGAACACGACGCGCGAAGCCGGACGGATCAATCGCGCGAGCGCGTTCAACGATTGCATGAGCGAGTCAAAGTACCATCTGCGCTCCCACGTCGCGTCTTTTTTCGAATCGAGGAATGGGACCAACGGCTGGGCGGCATCGCGCCCTAGAATCCACGCACCCCAGAAGTACGAGAGCGCCCACACCGTCAGCCGGCGGCTGGGCGGCGAGGCGAGCACGAGCGCCGCCGATGCCGGCGGAATCGCGCGCGCGAGTGTCCGCGCGCTGCCGCGTCCGACAAACGCCGCAGGTGTTTCGGACTCGACGACATCGAACGGCGCGGCGGCAAGTTCGAGCGGCGGCGCGCCGCGCGCCAACTCGCGCGCGGCAAGCTCGATCTCGCGCCAGAGGTTGAATTCGATAAATTGCTTGTGCGCGGTCAATTGCGCGGCGGAATCCGGCGCGGCGTAGAAAGACGCGCCGCGGTCAAGCAAGTGCAGAAGCAAGAGCAGCAAGATGTCGTGCTCGCGCGTCGAGTGGAAGAGCGAATCGATTTTCAACGTGAGCGTGACGAGCGCGTACAGATTGCGCGGGGTGTAAACCGCGAGCATCTTGCGGATGCGTTCGGCGTGCAAATGGTCCGGCGGCGCGACGCGCTCGAACGCCAGATGATAGTGCATCCCGTGCGCGTCGAACGATGCGGCGCGCTTCAAGTCGTCTTCGGTCGCGGGATCATCGCGCGTCTCGCCGCAGTGCGCGCAGGTGTAATGCCGCTGAATCGGTCCGGCGTTGCGCGCGTGGACAAAGTAATCGGCGGGCGTCGGCTGATGGCACGCCGCGCACATCGTTTGGTAGAGTTGATTGACGTGGACGCGCAGCGGCGCGTCGTCCTTGAGCGTGTCGCCTAGGCGCGCTAGCGCGGCATCGATCTCTTGCGCGGGCGACAGCGTCGCCATCGCCTGCGACAGCCACGCCCACAACGGATTGCTCTCGACGGCAATCGCGCGGCGTCCCATCGCCTGCGCGACGCGCGCAACCGTTGGCGCGCTGGCGAATGGATCGATCACCAGATCGCCCGGCGCGGTGAGCGCATCGATATACTCTTTGGCGACGCTCGCCGGCACGCCGCGCAGATAATCGCGCAGCGGATAGAACGGACGCGGATCGCGGTCGGGGATGAACCCCCAATGTCTACTAACCGATCTATGGGCGTTGGGGGTGAAATAGTTGGGCGAGTCCATCGCCGAGGAGTATAGCATAGGTGCGCGACGTAATCAATCACTCTTGCAATTCTACTCCGATTCGATATAATGGAGTCGCGGCTGAGGAGAAACCCTGCATTGCCGCGGTGTGACTCGTTGTCGCGTTCGCGCGGCGATGCTGAGGAGGATGAATTGAAACGAAACTGGAGCGTGCTCGTTCTCTTGTCACTCGTCGGGCTGTTGGCGCTGACCGCGTGCGGCGGTGAATCGTCTACGCCAACAGTTCAGACCGCCGCGACGCAAGCGCCCGCCAATCCGACCGCGCCAGCAGTTGCCACGCCGAAAGGGACGCCATTGCCGGCGGCGACGGCGACCGGCACCGCGCCGAAAGCCGCGCTGACTTGCCCGCCGGTTCAACCGCTGCCCGCCAACGCGCAGCTCGCCGCGCGCGTGAACGGCGTCGGCATCCCGCTCGACGATTACAACCGACAATTTGCGCAGGCGCAAGCCGCGGTGACGCAAAGCCCCGGATTCGATCCCAAATCGCAAGCCGGTCAGGACGCGCTCAAAAGTCTCAAACAGCAAGTGCTCGATCAGATGATCGACGATGTGGTTATCTCGATGCAAGCCGACCGCGAGGGTATCAAAGTGACCGACGACACTTTGAACGCGCATATCGCGCAGATGATCCAGGACGCCGGCGGCGTCGACAAGTTGAACAATTATCTCACCACACACCAAATGACGCTGGCGGATCTGTGCAGCCAGGTCCGCAATCAACTGATCGGCGAAGCGATGTTGAAGCGCGTGACGGCTGCGCTGCCGACGAGCGCGGATCAGGTGCACGCGCGCCACATTCTCGTGCCGACCGCCGCGGAAGCGCAAGCCATTCTGACCCAACTGCAGAACGGCGCTGATTTTGCGACGCTTGCCAAGAAATACTCAAAGGACGAAGCAACCGCCGCGAACGGCGGCGATCTGGGTTGGTTCCCCAGGGACGTGATGGACCCGCGCTTTGAAGCGGTCGCATTTCAGCTCAAGGTCGGCGAGATCAGCCAGGTGGTGCAGACCCAGTACGGCTACCACATTATCCAAGTTTTGGGGCACGAGACGCGTCCGCTGCCGCCCGAAGTGATCCAGAACAAACAGCAACAGGCATTCCTCGCGTGGCTGCAAGCCGTCCGCGATACGATGAAGATCGATCGGTTGGTGCAGTGACCTCACGCCGTTCCCCTCGACGGGGCTGGGCGGAGCGGCAAGAGGGACGCTCTTTGAAACGCCTCATACCACTACTCTTCATTCTGCTCGGCTGCATCTTACTGACCGGCGGCGCGGCAGCGCTGGGTGCGGCGTTCTTCTATCACCCGGCTGATGTTCCCGGCGCGTTCGATTGGACGCCGCCGCTGGAGCAGATCGATAACCACGCGCTTGCGCCGACGACGGTCATCCTGCCCTTGACCGGCATGTCGCCTGCCGATGCGCTCAACGCGGCGCTCGACAACGCGCACATTGAAAACGCGCTTGCGATCATCGCCTACGATCCGGACTTGGACAATGCGACGCGCATCGGCGCGCTGTTGCAACTGGGCTCGCGCTATGCGATGGCAAAGCAAACGCGCCAAGCCGCGTCGTGCTACCAAGCCGCCGCGCTGCTGGCGACGCTGACGCCCGCGCTCGCCGATCCCGCGCGCGAGGACACGTACCTGCAAGCCAGTGCGGGCTTGCGCGCGATCGGCGCGACGGACGCTGCGCGAATGATCACCGATCAGGCGTACCTCGTCGCGCAGCACAGCCCGGCGCTCCAGCACGACGCGCGAGCGCTGCGGCTAAGACAGGTGGCGAACGCGTACACCGCGCTGGGTGCAGGCGCGCTCGGTGCGCAGGCAAGCAACAAAGCGGACGCCGCATTGACCGATTCGACGAATGATGTCACGGTGACCGTGCGTCTGCCATTCAGTCCCGCGATCGGCGCGCTCCCGGCGTCCGGCGAGGTTGATCGCGCGATGCAGGCGCGCATCGCCGCCGCGAAGCAACTCGCGGACGATCTGACGAACAGCCCGCCGAAGAGTGCGGCAGATTGGCCCTCAGATTCGGTCAGCCAGTTGACCAGCACCTTGCTCGCCGAGGACACCGCGCGGCAGGCGTACTACGACCAGCAGATCGCGCTTGCCAAAGACCCGACGGTGCAGCTCGCGCTCCGGCGCGATCAAGTCGATTGGCTCGCGCTCAAGTATCGCGCGGCACGCGGCGCATTCGGCATCGACCTGGTGCCGGACTGGAGTAAGAACGTGACATCGATCGCGTCGGATTTGAGCGACGCGTGGAACGCCGTTTTTCAGTTGCAAGCCCAGCAAGCCGCCGCGTTGCCTGCCGCGCAAAATCCGCCGGTCGCGGTCGAAGATGTGGCGCGGCGGCAAATCATTGCCGCACGCTGGGGCTGGCTCAGCGGCACGAACGAGCAAGACCTGCGCGACGCGTTGGCGACCGCGACGCAACAACAGCGCGACGCCAAGTCGCCGGACTTGGTCGTCAGCCCGCTGACGCAGAATGGCAAGACGATCTATCTGTTGGTCCCAGACTCGCTCTACGGATTAAACGAAAAGGCGTTGCCCCAGTAACCGGCGCGAGGTGAGCCATGCAGACTGATGAAACCTTCCAGATCGCGACGCTCGTGATCGTCGTTCTGATCGTGCTCGTGTGTATGAGTTACCTGCTGATCTTTGCGAATCCGCAGGTCGCGCTCAATCCACTCAAGCCGCCCATCCCCACGTCGACGCTGATCATCGCCGCGTTGCCGCCCACCTGGACGCCGACGCCGACCGACACTACAACGCCGACCGCGACGCACACTTTTACCGCAATGCCCACTATGACGCCGTCGCCAACGAGCACCCCGACCATCGCGCCTTCCGCGACGCCGCGCCTCACGCGGCTGCCCGCGCCGGTCGCGCCGGTCGCGCCGACGCCGATTACGCTGCCGTATAGTTACCGACCAGTGCTCCAGAGCTGTACACATTCCGGATCAGCTTCAATCCAAGGCAATGTGACCAAAGGTGGGGGACCAGTTGACGGCATTCATGTCGAGCTCGCGACCGGCTCAGACCCTTCAACGGTGGCATACGACCAAATCGTACGACGCGATGGAAATGGTAACACCACTTACTATTATGGGGTACCTGCATCAGGTTCATATCAATGGCATCTGTGGGTCACTGACACGCCAGGCAACCCACCACTATCCGATCCCAACTTTCAAGTATCGATGAACAATCTACCGGCGGATGATCCGAATTCCTGCTGGCTGGCAGTGGTGAACTTTATCCAGTAGCGCAAGAGATTCGCTCGCAGATTCCAGAGAGCCGTTCCGGTGGAACGG
>DAIDTM010000467.1 GCA_027457205.1 Anaerolineae bacterium
GGTTATAATATTGCAAATTGATATTTCTTGTGGTATAATCGAATTAAACAACGAGATTACAGAGAGGTTCCAAAATGTCTCAACCAGACACGAGCGATACCTCGAAAAATAAAATTCATACCGAACTGCGCCGGGCGATTATCATGGGGCGGCGCAAGCCGAACGAACGGTTGGACGTTCAGGAACTCACCGAGACTTTTGGCAGCAGCGTAACGCCCGTCCGCGATGCGTTGCACATGCTAGCGCAAGAGGGCTTGGTCACGATCAAAGCCCGCTCCGGCTATTTCGTCGCGCACGTCACACTGAAGGAGTTACGCGATCTGCTGGAATTGCGCGAAGTGCTCGAAGTCGCTGCGATCGAGCGCGCCGCCAAGCGCATTACCGATGAGCAGATCGAGCAGCTTGAGCGCGTCCATGCCGGCTACACTGGCGACGACGACGAATCCTACGATCGATACACCGACGAGAACCGCCGCTTCCACTATTTGATCGCCGAAGCGTCGGGTAACGCCGAGTTAGCCGAAACGCTGGGACGATTGCTCGACCGCATGGCGCGCTTTATGGTGCTGCGTCACGCCGGCGCGACCCAGGACCGCACACACGCGCGGATCATCGAAACGCTGCGCGCGCGTGACGCCGACGCGGCGCGGCAGGCGATGCTGGATGAAATCATCGAGACGCGCGATATTCTTCTGGAACGGATAATGCAAGAACAAGGCGCGCATTGGGGAATCGGCATAAGCAACCAATAAGCGCGCAAGGGCGCGAAGGTTGAATCCGCAATCATACTTTCCGATGAGGAGACTCGAATGGAACTTGAAAGCATCTACCAAAACGTCATTGACGGCAACGCGCCGGCAGTTCAAGCCGGCGTACAAGCCGCGCTGGCAAGCGGCGCGAGCGCCGACACGCTTTTGCAGGACACGCTCATCAGGGCGATGCAAGAAGTAGGACGACGGTACGAAATCGGCGACCTGTACGTGCCCGAGATGCTGATCGCGGCGCGCGCGATGCAAGCCGGCTTGAATGTGCTCAAGCCGCTCCTTGTGGCAGGCGGCGTACAAGCCGCCGGGCGCGTCGCCATCGGGACCGTGCACGGCGATTTGCACGACATTGGCAAGAATCTGGTCGGGATGATGCTGGAAGGCGCGGGGATCGAGGTGAAAGACCTCGGCAACGACGTGCCGCCGGAAAAATTCGTCCAAGCGGCGCAAGACGGCGCGCAGATCATCGCCATGTCCGCGCTGTTGACCACGACAATGGCGTCGATGAAGAAAACCATCGACGCGCTGGAAAAAGCAGGCGTGCGAAACAAAGTGAAGGTGATTATCGGCGGCGCGCCGGTCACCTCCGCCTACGCCAAACAAATCGGCGCGGACGGCTACGCGCCAGACGCTTCAAGCGCCAGCCGGCTGGTCAAGGAACTGATCGGCGCGTGACGGAGACTTATGGAGACCCTTCTCAGCTTCAATGACCGCCAGGTTCGCATCGGACCGCAGCATCCGTTCGTCGTGATTGGAGAGCGGATCAATCCGACGCGGCGCAAGAAACTTTTGGAGACGATGGCAGCCGGCGATTTCAGCGTCGCGCTGGACGACGCGCGCAATCAGATCGCCGCCGGCGCGCAGGTGCTGGATGTCAACGCCGGCGTGCCCGGCGCGGACGAGCCGAAACTGCTCGCCGATCTCACGCGCGCGCTGATGCAATCCGTCAGCGCGCCGCTCTGCTTCGACAGCGCGAACCCCGACGCGCTGCAAGCCGCCTTGGCGCTCTACACCGGCAAGGCGCTCATCAACTCGACGACTGGCGAGGAGAAGATGCTGAGCGTGGTGCTGCCACTCGCCGCCAAGTACCACGCCGCGGTGATCGGCGTGATTACGGGCGACAAGGGCGTGCCGGCGACGCCGGAAGCGCGTCTGGAAGTGGCGCGCAAGATCGTGCAGCGCGCGGCGGACTATGGCATTCCCGCCGAAGACATTATCATCGATTGCCTCGCGCTCACCGTCGGCGCGGACTCGAACGCCGGGCGCGTGACGCTCGATACGATGCGACTGGTGCAGCAGGAACTCGGCGTGAATCTCTCGCTCGGCGCGAGCAACGTCTCGTTTGGCTTGCCCGACCGCAAGTCGATCAATGCGGCGTACCTTGCGCTGGGCATCGCACGCGGACTGACGGCGGCGATCACCGATCCGACCGTGCCGGAATTGCGGACGACGATTCTCGCGTGCGATGTGCTGATGGGGCACGACGAGTACTCGATGCGCTGGATCAAGTCGTTTCGCGCCGCGCAAAAGGTAGCCGCTATCGCTTGATTCTCACGCCACGCGCGCTTGCACGCGTCACATTTAGATCGGAAACATGACGAGAACCTCCCGCAGGTTAACAACCTGCGGGAGGTTCGCGTCAATTATTTGACAAAAGCGGAACGGGGTCGGATAATGGTTGTAGAGAAAATGAAATGAGCGGTGGTTTGCCGATTACGTTGACCGGCTTGGAAACGAAACTTTGTATCGTCGTCGGCGGAGGCGCGGTGGCGGAGCGCAAAGTGGAATCGCTCCTCGCGGCGGGGGCGCGGGTGCGCGTCATCGCGCCCGCGGCGACCGATGCGTTGACGACCTTGGCACGCGACGGCAAGATCGAATGGCTGCCGTGCGTGTATCGCGACGGCGATCTGGAGGGCGCGTTTCTCGTCGTCGCCGCGACGGACGATGCGGAGGTCAATCACGCGGTCGCGCGCCAAGCAACCACGCGCGGCTTGCTCGTCAACGTCGTGGACGATCCGGCGTGGTGCAATTTCACCGCGCCGGCGGTCGTGCGCCGCGGCGATTTGACGATTGCGATCAGCACCGGCGGCGATGCGCCTGCGCTGGCTGGGCATCTACGCGCCGAACTCGAATGGCAATTTGGCGACGAATGGAGCGCGTACATCGAATGGCTCGCGCGGCTGCGCGGACGAATCGCCGCGCGCTATCCCGAAATCGACGCGCGGCGGCAGGCATGGGCGCGCGTGCTCGATTCGGATCTGCGGATGTACGTCGCCACGCGCGGCGACCAGGAGATTGAGGCGCGCATCGCTGAACTGTTGGGCTAGACAATTTTTCTTTCGCGGCTGGGACGCACGGCGCGTTCCAGCGATCACTCGGACTCACGACGGGTCAGAGCATTGCATCAGATGATGTAATGCGCGATGCGCGAGTCCGAGTTTTCTTTTTCGCGCGGGTTGCGTGGCGCGAGGACCGCAGTAGGATTATGGCAAAAACAGGAATTGTTTATCTCATCGGCGCGGGACCGGGCGACCCCGGTCTTTTCACGATCCGCGGTTTGGAGTTGTTGCGCCGCGCCGATGTGGTCGTCTATGACCGCCTGATCGCGCCCGAGTTGCTGCGCGAGGCGCGCGCGGACGCGGTGATGGTGTACGTCGGCAAAGCCACCTCTCATCACACACTGCCGCAGTGCGAAATCAACTCCATGCTGGTCGAACACGCGCGCCACGGCGCGATGGTGGCGCGGCTCAAAGGCGGCGACCCGTTCGTCTTTGGGCGCGGCGGCGAAGAGGGTCTGGCGCTGCTTGCCGCGCACATTCCCTTCGAAGTGGTACCCGGCGTGACAAGCGCGATCGCCGTCCCTGCCTACGCCGGCATTCCGGTCACGCATCGCAACATTGCCAGCAGCGTCACGTTCGTCACCGGGCACGAGAATACGCTGCACACCGAAACCGGCGTCGATTGGTGTACGCTTGCCGCCGGTAAAGGCACGCTGGTCTTTTTAATGGGCGTCACCAACCTGCCGACCATCGTCAAGGAACTGATCGAGAACGGCAGACCGCCGGAGACGCCCGCCGCGATGATCGAACGCGGCGCAACGTCCGACCAACGCGTCGTCGTTGGCACACTGGCAGACATTCACGAACGCGCGCGCGCCGCGCAGGTGCAGCCGCCGGCGATCACCATCGTCGGCGAAGTGGTCTCGCTGGCGGAGTTGCTCGGCGGCTGGAGCGCGCGCCGCCTGCGGACGCTTTATCGGCGCGCAGAGGAAAACGATGGCTAGTCCAACAGTCGCTCCGGGACGGCGACGGTGGTCGTTGCGTTTTTGGTCGCGGCTCTGGCTGTGGTTTCAGACGAGTCTCAGCGCCAAGATGACTGCCATTGTCATCGTCGGCATCGTCTCGCTCGTCGCGCTCTTTGCATACCTGGGTTCGGCGGCGTTGAACGAGAGCATCCAGCGATTACTGGAAGACCGCGTGGTCGTGGCGCAAGCGACGGCGCGCCACATCGACTATGCGCTCGACAATATCAACTTTGAATTGACGCGGGCGGCTGACCATCCCGAACTCGCCGATCCAGCGCGCCGCGACGCCGCGCTGAAAGAGGCGTACGACCAGCTGAGCTTCTTCGGCTCGCAAGTATTCATCGTCGATCGCGCTGGCGCGGTCGTCGCGGCGTATCCGCCGATCACGACGACGCTGTCGCTGGCAGATTCGGAATCGCTGCAGGCGGTGCTGCACGGACAAGCGTTTGCGATCTCGCGCGTCGCCCATCCGCTGGGCGCGGCGATTCAATCGCCTCTCGCGGTCGCGCCGCTGCGCGACGCCTCGTCGCAGGTTGTTGGCGCGCTGGGTGTGAGCATCGATTTGAACAGCCCGCGCCTCCGCCTCTTCACCGATTCGGTTGGATTGGGCGGCAGCGGTTATATGGATTTGGTCGATTCGAACGGCGTCATTCTCGCCAGCACGCTGCCGGGACGCGTGGGCGAGCCGAGCGATCACGACAAAACGCTCGTCAAGATGATCCAGACGCATCAGCCGGTGGTTTCGCAGTGTCACGACTGCCACGCGGTATCGGCGTCAACCACGCCGAGTCCGCAGGTGATGGCGTTCGCGCCGCTCGACCGCGCGCCGTGGGGCATTATGGTCCGCCAGGACGAAGAAGAAGTGATGGCGACGGCGCGCGATCTGCAGCTGCGTATCTTTACCCTGGGCGCGATCGCCTTGCTCGGCGCGTTGCTTTTGGTCTATCTGACCACGCGCAGTGTGATCGCGCCGGTGCAGGCGTTGACCAGCGCCGCGCGACGCATCGCCGGCGGCGATTTGCAGACGCCCATTCACGAGTACGGCAAGGATGAGATCGGCGTCCTCGCGCGCGCGTTCGACACGATGCGCTCGCAGCTGCAAGCGTCAGTCAACGAAATCCAAACCTGGAACCGCGAACTCGACGCGCGCGTGCAAGAGCGTACCGCCGCGCTAACCGCCGCGCAGCGCGAGGCGCAGCAATCGCGTGACCATCTGCAAACCATCATCGACAGTTTGAGCGACGAACTGCTGGTGATCGATCTGGAGCATCGCGTGACGCGCGTGAACGCGACGGTGCAGCAACACCACCCGACGAGCCAGGCGTTGATCGGCGCGAACTGCTGCAGCGTCGCGCACGGCGCGGTGCCGTGTCAGCCGCCGCAGTGCGATTGTCCGCTGGCTCACGTCGCGCAAACCGGCAAGCCCTTTCGCGTCACGCATCAGCACGTCGATACGACCGACGGCAGCACGCGTTATCTTGAGGTGACTGCATCGCCGCTGCGCGATTCCGAGGGGCGCGTCAGCCAGATCGTGGAGCTCTGGCGCGACGTGACCGAAGAAAAGGAAATGCAGGAGATGATCTTGCAGCGCAATCGCGAGCTTTCGGCGGTGAACGCGCTTGCGCGCGTCGTCGGTCAGTCCATCAAAATTGACGAATGCCTAGACCTCGCGCTGACCGAAGTCCGGCGCATCACGCGCATGGACGTCGGCTCGATCTTTCTCCTGGAAGGCGACGAGCGCGCGCTGCGGCTGCGTACCTATTACGGCATCTCAGCGCAAGGCGCGGAGGCGACCGGTCGTCTGGGGCTGACCGATACGG
>DAIDTM010000468.1 GCA_027457205.1 Anaerolineae bacterium
AGCGAAATACTCTGCTTTCACGCGACGCTACCGCTCACGGTCACGAATGTGTATCAGCTTGCGGCGACTACTGTGGCGTTCACCTTTAATGCGGACAGCGCACTCGCGACGGCAACATTCACACCAACCGCCATTCAAACGAATACGCCGACCCATACAGCGACAGCGTCGTTAACACCCACGCGGACGAGCACGCCGACACGGACTCTCACGCCGACGCCGACGAGCGCGCCGACGGCGACGCCCACAGCCGTGTCCACCAATCTCATCCAGAACGGTGGCTTTTAGTTAGGGAGTTCATATTGGAGCGGGAACTGCACCATCGCCAGCAATTTGGGGGCGCACAGCGGCGCCTACGCGGCGCAGTGCCTCAAACAGAATAACCAGTCCATGTCTCAGACATTCACGTTTCCCGGTGGAAATCTCCACGTGAATTTTTGGGTCAAGGAAACGACCAACTGTTATTCCCAGTTCCAGGTCAACGTGGCTGGAACCACCAACAGCTGGTACACGGCTCCGAACCAGGGATGGAGCAACGTCGACTATGTTGTTCCTTCCGTGACGGCGGGGTCGCAAACGATCAGTTTTGTGGCGACCTGGTATGGGTGCTCATACGCTGGCAATGCGTTTGATGATATTTCGGTAAGTGCTCAATAAGAGCCTGGCGAGAAGTAGGCACAAGTCTCTCGCCGAATGATCTCGATTTTGTAAATCTCTTGGGAAGGGAGGTGAGACGATAGTGAGTTTACTCAGAAAGCTTCACCGCGATGAGAGCGGCACAGAGATGGTGGAGTTCGTGCTCGGTGCGACCCTCATCGTTACCATCATGACGCTCATCATGTTGGCGATCTGGAACACAACGCACGCGCGCGCGGACGCAACGAACAGCATCATCACCACCAACGTGCCCACCGCCGCGCAACCGTAGGACGAAATCGCCGTGAGGTCATCCTTAGAACCTGTCTGAAAACTCACGCAAAGCCGCAAAGTCGCCAAGAAATTTATCTAAACCCTTTGCGTCTTTGCGACAGATCCAGAACTTTTCAGACCGGCTCTTACGGATCACAGAGACCGCGATCCCCCGTGGAAGACCGCGCGATCTGCAACCCTATGCCTTTTGGAGCAATACGCCGAGGCGTCCTTCGACCTGCGCACAGGACGAAACGGGATTTGATCTCACGGAACGATGCGGTCAGACAACGGAGGGATGGGGAACGCGACCAACCGTTCCCGATCCCTCCACCGAGGAGTAACGAATGACTTGGAAAAACTTTCACTACGATGAACGCGGACTCGAAACGATGGAATATGTGATTTTGGCAACGCTCGTCGCCGCGTTGATGACGCTCGCCATCATCGCGCTCTTCAACACCCTCGTCGCCAAAATCAAGGCGATCAATAGCAGCCTATGAACACGCGGCAGACCCTTCGACCATCCATTGTACGCGCGTACACAAATCTGATCGGTCGATTACGTCAAGCAAATTGTACGCGCGTACGATTTACTCGACGTAATCGTGTGACCCATTTTTGTACGCGCGTACAAAATGTGGGACCCTTCTTGCGTCTGTGGTTTGCCACCCCCAATTTTGTACGCACGCGCGATTTCGTTCTATCGGTCGCGATCAGTGCGCTGGCGCTCGCCTTGGTTTTCCCTACCGCGTTTCAGATTCCTGTCCCGCTTGCCATCGTCGGCATGAACGCACTCTTGGTGTGGATTGCGTTGAATGATCTCAGAACGCACCGCGTCCCCAACGGAACGACCTATCCGCTCATGGCGGTGGGGATTGTGCGCGCGGTGGCTACTCACAACGTCGTGTTTCTTTTCTACTGGGTTTTGTTCCTGTCGCTGGGGACGGCGCACTTTATGGGCGGCGGAGACGCGAAGCTCTTGATGGGACTGTTCGGGTTATTTCCACAGATCGAACTGGGGTGGCTGGTCGCCGCGAGCATCTTGGTCACGGGTCTCCCGTATCTCGCCTTCAAGTATCGGCATCAGTGGCGTACGATTCCACGCGCGTTGTTCTGGCGCCTGATCACACTCCAGCTATTGCCCAGTCAGGCCGAGTTTGAAAAGGAGGCGGTCCCGTATGCCTTTTCGTTCTGTCTGGCCGGTGGAGTCTATCTACTGATTCGTTTGGCGCAAGGTTAGGTGACCCATGGTCGCGAGGCGCGTTAGCGTTCCGTTCAAGCAAGAATCTCTACGTAATGACGCATCCGGAGCCGTGATGTTGGGCGTGCGTATTCTGGTTGCCATTTCCCTTCTTTGCCTGATCCTGGCTGGCGCAACTTCATCGGCGCGCGCCGCGCCGCCCGCGCAGACAACGTGGCAATTGTATTACGCGGACGAATTCAACTCGGGGGGTGACCTCGCGGGCTGGTCCATCGATCGCGGTGGGGGTAATGACTGGATCGATACGGCGAATGGATTCCTTCATTTGGAATCGCCTTGGTCCGACACCTACCCGATGATCTGGCGAAACGACCTCTACAGTTACATCAATGCGAACAACTTGAATTACGCGGTTGAAATCCGTTTCCGCCGTCCGTACCTGACCGCGTATGGGTCTGCCTTCGGGGTTGGCACGACGAGTTTCAGCGGCTCGCGCTATGCAGTGACCGATTCATATCCCGTAAACAACTACGAAAACATCCTGCACAACGAGCAGCACCAACCGTCAGCTCCAGGTCGCTTTGGAGGAAACGCGAATGTCTATCAAGGGGGTGCGGGCAAAGTCTCGATTCCCGTGGATTACACGTGGCACACGATGCGCGCCGAATTCATCGGCGGAACGGGGTATCTTTACCTCGACGGCGCATCCTACGCGGGATCCAATCCGTGGCGCGCGTGGCGGCCCCTCTCGACCTATTTTGGCAACTCGTACGATGAGAGCTGGGGCGGCGCGGGACCGGGTTCGTGGTCGACCCTGGACATCGATTACATTCGCATCTATATCGGCGTGGTGGCGCCGACGCCCACGTGGACGTTCACCGCGACCGCAACATCAACGTTTACGGCGACACCTACGGCGACAGCGACGCCGACGGTCATGCCCACCGCGACGTTCACGCCAACTCCGACATGGACGCCAACGCTGACGAACACTCCGACGCCGACCTCGACGCCTTCACACAGGTTGACGCCGACGCCGCAACTCGCGCTCACGCTCAACCGCGATTATGCGTTTCTGCTTCAGTGCGGAGCCATCGTCGGCGAGCCAACGCAGGTGTTGCGCGGAGTTCTTAGCGGAGGTTTCGTCAGTGGTCAAGAGATTCGCTTGGTTCTGATCGACCCGAACGGAAACCCGACGACCTACTACGCGACAACGGATGCCGTCGGACAGTTCGTCCTCGATGCGGTGAGCGCGGGAGGCGACACGTGCTTTGGATCGTCGCTCACCGGCAACTGGTCCGCGCAGGCGTACTACGATCTCACTGGTCTGGCGAGCAATCCCGTAAGATGGAGTGTCGCATGGTACATCATCCACACCACAAGGTAAATGAGCCAATGAGCCAATTGACCAATGAGCCAACCCTGGCGCCGCACGCACACCTGCCCCGGCGGGCGATGCCAGGGAGGGCAGGTCTGGGCCAAAGAATTGCCGCACGGAAGTTTGGTTTATTGGCTCATTGGCGCATGGGCTCATGGGAACGCGGTTCCGTTTCCATCGAGATGGTTTTCTTTCTGTTGATCTTCGTCGTGACATTCTTTGGCGCGACGGAGATGGCGCGCGAGGTCTCGGTGAAACACGCGCTCGATGTGGGAACCTATCGCGCGGCGCGGTATCTCTCGCTGGTGCCGAGCGATCAAGCGACCGCCCAGAACATGATACAGACCGAGTTGGACCACAATGTGCTCGGAGGAGCCGGGACCGTGCAGATGACCGTCGATATGCCCAGCCCAGCGTTTCAAACCATTTTCAGCGTTACCGCTGAGGTGTCCTATCAACCCGTCGCACCGCTAATGATTTTCGCGCCCAAGTCGTTGCGCGTCACGCATTCTCAGAGCGTTGAGGCCTATCCGTGAACCGTACCGTTTTGACCGAGAAGTTGGATGACGAAACGCGCCACCGACTGCACGCGACGATGACGATCCTTTCGCATTGGGATATCGACGTTTTCACGCATGGAGTCCTGGTCGCGCTCGCCATGGTCGAACTTGCGCCCATCGGACAGACCGAAACGTGGTACTGGGCTGGACTATTCCATGATGTTGGCAAGATCACCCTGCCGCTGACGCTGCTGAACAAGCCGGGCGCGCTCGATCCGGGTGAGCAGCAAAGGATGCGACAGCATTCGGTGCGTGGAGCACAGATTCTCACGGACCTCGGTGCGCCCAGAACCAGCGTGGATGCCGCCCGGTTTCATCACGAACGCTGGGATGGCACGGGCTATCCCTGTGGCATCGGCGGGCTGGAGATTCCGCTCGTCGCGCGGGCCGTTGCCCTCGTGGATACCTATGCGGCGCTCACGAGCGATCGCCCGTACCGCCGGGCGTTCACGCCCGCGCAGGCGCGGCTCCAAATCGAACGCCATGCCGGCACGCAATTCGATCCCGAAGCGGTAGAACGATTCCTTGCGAGTCTAAAGGATGAAGGATGGAATGGATCAGAATCCGAAATGCGAAATCAGTCACGCCAGAAATCTTCAGGGCTTGGGTCTCCGGCTTGATCGGTTGAAGGAGGAACGTGGCAGTGCCACCGTCGCTGGGCTCTTCTTCACATTGATCCTGATGGTGCTCGCCGCGGCGATCGTGGATGTGTATCGCCTTCAGGACGCGCGCACGTTCGCCTACAGCGCGGCGAACGATGCGGCGCTGCGCGGCGCGAGTTTCGGGCGCGATTGGACTCGGTTCATGGCGACCGGCGAGATGTCACTCAATCCGTACGCGGCGACCGGCGCAGCACAAAGCGCGCTGGAGCAAGTCATGCAGGCGCGCGGGATGTCCAACTATCAGTATCAGATCGGAGTCCTGCCAACTCCGGGCGGAGGTACCTTCAGCCTGCCAGCTCCCTGCGCATCGCGCGCCAGTTTGTGGAACACGACGACCTGGACCGAGACACAACCGGCGGTGGGCGTGTGTGTCCAGATTCAAGTGCCCACCCTTCTATTCGGTCTGGTGAATGGCAATCAGCCCGTGACCGTCAACGCGTTTGCTGCGGCAGGAGTGGTCGAACAATGAGAGCGAGAAATCATTGGCCGTTCGTCGTGATGGTCGTGAGCTTGTTTTTGATTTCGGGGTGCAGTGTTCTGGGGTTGGGATCGCATGGGTCACCCGGACTCCGCGCGACCGAGACACCCACTCTCCTGCCGCCCTTTACGCCGCGCCCAACGGATACGCCGTGGCCGACCTTTACTCCTTCGCCGACCGTTGTTCCCGTAACGCCCGGTGTGTTGAGCGGGGTCATTTCTTCGACGGTGAACGTGCGACGCGGACCCGGGACGGAATATCCCATAGTCACCCAGTTGAGCAAGGGAACACGCGTCAACGTTCGTGGACAAGATAACGAAAGCCAGTGGCTTTTCCTTGTCCCACCGCCGAGCGGGTGGGTGAATGGTTCTTTCGTCTCGGTGACGGGAGATGCGAGCCGTCTGCCAGTGGTCGACGCACCACCGCCGCCCGTGCCCACGCCAACCTTCGCGCCATCGCCTACACCTATGCCGACCGCCACTCCGCCGATGTATGTCGATTTTCGCGCCGATGCGCCCTGGGTGATGGCGGGAGAGTGCACCACTCTGCGCTGGGATGTCGAAGGCGTGCGCGCCGTGTATGTGAATGGGCAAGGACAGCCGGGACACGGTTCGCAGGATATCTGTCCTTCGGAAACGCGGACCTACGGGCTGCACGTGGTTCTGAATTCGGGTTATCTGGATCGTGCGATCACCATCGCCGTGTTGCCGATTCCGGCGACCCAAGTCAAGCCTTGAACGCCGCGAGGCGAGTCGAGAATCTTACGGAGGTAAAGGTGCGAAAGAAATTCATTGACCTCTTGTTCCTATCGCTCGTTCTCACGACCGCAGCGGCGTGCGCTGCCCAGACCGACATCCCGGCATCGGCAGAGCGAACCATTCAAGAGGACTATGCCGAATGGGTTCATCCGCCGCGGCTCGCGGGTCCTTGCGAGCCGGCGTCCGTCGTGAAGGTGGAGTGGATCACGCCGCGCGGCGTGACCGGGCAGCGTCCCGTCGTCTGGTTAAAGATAAATGGAAAATTCGCCGCGATTCTCGGGCTCTCCGCGGCCCAGGCGGAATGGATCGGAGGAACGGTGTCTGCCCAACCCTTGATGCGGTTGCCCGATGTTTCTATCTACCGGCTCTGTCGCTTTTCGAATGTCACATCCTGGTAGATGGAACGAATGAGGTTCATGTGATTCACCACGTGACGTTCGCTTCACTGATCGTGTTGGACCCGTTCGGCGATCTACGCGGAGTCATCGCCGAAGTGCTGACGCTCGTCATTCAAGTCACCGCGGTTTTGCTCGCGCTCGCGATGGCCACCGGGTTTCTGGAAGCGCAGGCTGGTTTTGTTTTGGGCGCGCCATCGCTGTTGAGCGCGCTGTGGTTCAAGATCGGCGCGGTGATCCTCTGCCTGGTCATTGCGCTCACCGCGGTTTCGATCAGCAACGCGCTGGTCGGCATTCTATTCTGAAACACGAAAGGAGACGAAATGTTTCAAGCTATGCGAATCCGTATCGAGGGATGGGTGGAAAGTCCTGCCGTGCGCGCCAAAGTCATCGGAGTTTTGGGCGCTGTGCTGCTCATCCTCGCGAATCAAGGCGTTGCGTTTGCCGACAGCACGCCGGGCATGAGTGACGCTATCGCGAGTCTCGCCAAGATGTTGATCGATGGACTCATCGCGCTTTCCGCCATTCTCCTGGCAGTGGGCATTGCAACGAATTTCGTTACGGGAATGGTCGAAGTCATGGTCGGTCGCCCGGGCGGACTCTCGACGACGTGGATGCGAATCGCCGGCATCGTGATGTGCTTCCTGGGCGCGATCTTCACGATCACCATCGCCAACACGATCATCGACACGCTCAAAGCCTACAAGAGCACCGGGGGAATCGACCTGCCCTAAACCTGGATGAACTCACGATCGGTTGAGGCGATAGCAGAGAGAGGCGCGGCCGCCGAGATAGGTTCCCTGCTCGACCTGGCGGACTGCGAAATGCGGCGCAAACAGCTGGGAGATTTCTTCCTGGCTAGCACCGACACCAAAGGCGCTGGGATGGTCAAAGGCATACAGCAGAAACGTGCTGCCGGAGCGGGTGAGGCGCGCCACGCTTTCGGCGTAACGTTTGCGCGCCGCAGCGCCCAGACTGTGAAAGCAGCCGAGGTCGATCACCAGATCGAAGGGCTCGCGTAGGAATTCGAGACGCGTAACATCCGCGATTTGGAAATCGACGGTGGTCTTCAGCGTGCGGGCTTTCGCGCGAGCCCGTTCGATGGCCTTCGGCGCTAGATCCACACCGACGACGCTCCAGCCGTGCTCGGCCAGATACAAGGATTGGGTGCCTGTGCCACAGCCCAGGTCAAGCGCGCGCCCGCGAGGGCGGTCGGTCTCGGTCAGCGTGACGAGCTCAGGGGGAATTTTCCCATTGTCCCAACGCGGCGTCGAGAATCGATAAAGGGAATCGTAAAGCCACTTGGACACATTCAGCATAGTCACCTCCTTTTCTGACCGGAGTATGACAGAGAAGTGTGGATGAATTATGCGCACCGCATGGAGGAATTGTGGAAGAATCCAAACCGGCGCGCCGGCGCAGAGAAAACCATGAGGGAGGTGCGTTGGACGGCGCTTCTCGAATTACGGTTTGTATCCGCACGTGCTCGCGACGCGCGGATGCGCCGCGAAACAAAAACCAGCCGCCCGTCGGCTGGTTGTCGAACGACTTGCCTCGCCGCGCACTCACGCCGCCGCGTACTTCGGCTTGTACCACTCGCAGGTGTGACACTCGTCGCGAAGCTTGACTCCAGCCGCTTGCAACGCGAGCCAGCAGGGAAGATCGGGAGACGCGTACGCCGGGCACTGGGCGCGCACGGTTAGATCGCAGTGTTTCACATCCCAGCAATGCGTCGATGAGGACGAGGTGGTTTGAGACTGGCGAAAGGGAAGGAGGCGCGCCCCGGCGGTCCGCTGGCTGGGCTTGTCCGCCTCTTGCGGGTGCATTTTCTTTTGCAACCAATAACCCAGCGCGAACAAAAGGATGATCGGCAGTCCGATGCGCAGCAGGAACATACCCAGAACGATCAACGCATCGACGATAGGTTGTGGAAGCATGGCTCACCTCCGCGGGCGACGGGTTCGCCCATCGATCAAACTATAGCACGGCGCGATTTCGATTTCTATCGATTGAATCATCCAACTTTGACGTGCGCCAAGACCCTCATTGGGACATGGGGTGTTTGGCGAATGACCAGCGAGGTTTGGCTTGCCACAGACACTTTTTCCACTACACATCTTGGCGAGGTCGACATGGCGGATATGCGTCTTTTGAGAATGCTCGCTACTTTGACCGAAGCGATCCTTCGGCACGCCCAGGACGGTCTCTTGGTCATCGCCGTCTGTGTCGGACTCGCGTTCTTGGCGTCTGCGCGCCCGGTGGCAGCCAGTGCGCCGCATCCCGAGCGGAGCGCCGTCGAGTCGAAAGATGCGCCGCCACGGCACCCTTCGCCGCAATCGCCGACGCCACCCCCACCGCCACCGTCCGGGGACGGCAATCCGATCACACAGGTCATCAACCAAATCATCCAGTTCCCTTTTCAGAACCTGGTGGAGGCATTGCAGAATGCGGCCCAGTCCATGTTGAATGGCACGATCACGCCGCTGGAGACCTTTTTCTCCGCGTCGATCGGACGCTGGCTCACGTCCAGTCCTGGCATCATCACGCCCGGCGGCGGGATCGCGAATGGCGACGACGTGATGGGACCCGCCTGGCGGCTGATGGTGAAGGTCGCGGTGCTGCTGTGGCCGTTGACGCTCGCGCTCATCGCGGCGATCGCGGCAAAGGACGCGGTGGCGGCCGCCTCGTGGGGCATCGGCGATCTCAAAGAGGCGCTCGGCGGTTGGCTCCTCGCCGTCGTCTTCAGCGCGACCAGTTTGTATTGGATGGACCTGGCGAATCGCTTCACCAACGCGACGACGATGACGATTCTCAACATGAGCTTTACCGGGGAAGCCGGGTTTCAGCCGAACGCGCTTACGACGCTCGTCTTTGGTACCGCGGGCCTGGTACTCACGCTGGTTTCGATGCCGGCGTCGCTCATCATCGTCATCTTTGTGATCTTGATGGGACTCGCGACCTTGAGCGCGCTCATCTTTCAGTTTCTCGCGCGCTTTGTGATCCTCTACCTCCTGGTCGCGCTCGCGCCCGTCATCATTATCCTGGGTGTGCTGCCGCCGCTCGGTTGGTTCCGCTACATGTGGCTGCGCGGATTCATCATGGTCGAAGCGATTGGTCCAATCAATGCGCTTCTATTGAAGTTCGTGATGATTCTCGCCGTGCGCGGAGCGTCGAACGATCCGATGGCGGCGTTTGTGAATTTCATCGGCGCGATTGGCGTGCTCAGCATCCTGCTCACGGTCGACGGCGTCATCATCACAGGCGTCTTCGGCGCGGCGGAAGAGGTGATGCAAAAAGCGGTGAGCACAGTTACGACACTGGGCACGCTCGCGGTTGCCGGAGTGACCGCGCTCGCGGGCGGTTCGATCGCGGCGGGTGCGGGAGGAACAGCCGCCGCAGGCGCAGCCGGAACAGGAGGAAGTGCTGGTGGCGCAAGTGCAGGAGCAGCTGCCGCCTCATCTGCGAGTGCAGCGAGTTCAGCGGCAAGAGCGGGCGCGTCAGGTGCGGGTTCGCCAGCCAGCATCGCGCGCCATGCCTTCAATCCCGGCGCCGCCTTGCGCGGCGCAGGAGATGTTTTGTTTCGGCAGCCAGGAATGCTTGGAAGTTTCGGAGCCGGGATGCGGTCCCTCGGCGGCGCCATGGAACAGCGCGACCGCGAAGAGCAGTCTCAGGCGCGCTGGGAGCAAAGCCAAGCCGGACGAGGAGGTTCAACCGCCGGTGGAAAAAGCGCGCCGGGAGCAGATGGCACCGGCAGTAGCCCGCGACCAAGGAATCCAAGCTCTAGTCCGACGGGCGGCGCTGCGCCAAGCCATCCGCCCAGTCAGGATGCAGGCGCGTTGAGCCACAGCCAAAGCCATCTTCCGACCGCGCCAGCAAGTACAGCAAATTCCGTAGAGCCGAATGCGCCGAAGAGCGCCGGCAGCCCGATGGTCGTAACGTCGCGTGCAGACGCTGCGGCGCTCGCGCCTGACACAAAAAGTGACGGAGCTAATCCTGCGGTACTTTCAGCCGGACAACCGCTTGACGATAAGGCACGAAATGGCGCGGCTCCAATTGCAACTTCCGTGCCGCCGCTGCAAACGCCATCGGTATCACCGATGGGAATTCCGCTGGCGGCATCCAGCGCGCCGCTGAGCACGACTCCAGCCCGTCCGATACTCGCTCAAGAAGCGGCGAACGTTGTGGGCACTCTGCCGAATTCATTGGGCGAACGCGCCGGCGCGTTCGCCCAATGAATTCGGCAGAGTGCCCACAACGTTCGCCGCTTCTTGAGCGAGTATCGGACGGG
>DAIDTM010000469.1 GCA_027457205.1 Anaerolineae bacterium
CGCCCCCCGAAACGGTGCTGACCGTGCGGTCGATTGCCGCGCTGATGTGCTTCCAATCGACGCGCGAAAAAATCGCGGCGAGCAACGCCATCATGCCAGCGGTCACACGCAGGAACGCGGCGCGGACGCCCGCCCAATCGATGTGAATCTGCGGACGCGGCAGTTGAAACCGGGACGGAATCTCCTCGGCAGGCGCGGGCGTTTCCGTCTCGCTTTCCGGTTCGCGCGGCGGCATCGCGGGGGGTTCTGCCGGGATAGGTTCTTCTTCGCGCGTTTCGTCCGGCGCGGGCAAATTTTCATCCGCCGGAATCGGCGGCGCGAGAGACGCCGGCGGAGTCATCGGCGCGGCAAGTGTTCCTTCCGCTGCCGCGCTGCTCTCGCCGAATTTGAGCGCGATGACGGACAGATCGAGCGTGCCGGCGAGGTCTTCCAAACTGGCGATGATCTCGTCGGGATGACGATTCGCCAGCGTGTCCAGCAGTTCTTCGTTTGACAGCAGGTGCGCGAGCGTGCGCGTGGACAGCACGACGATGTCGCCGGGCTGAAGCGCGAGGTGGAACTGATCGGGATTGTAGTTACGGCGCATTCCGATCGGCACGGTGCCTTCGGTTGGAAAGTTGCGCGAGGCGATCACGCGCGCGATTGCGTCTTCGCTCGGATCGAACCAAGGCGATTGGTCGGGAAAGCGTTCCAGTGTTGCGCCGCGTACCAGGCAGGTCACGCCGGGTCCGGCTTGCGCGATGAACAATTCATTGTCGCGCAGGATCGCCGCGGTCATTCCGGCGATACGCCGCGCCTCCGGCGGCGTGTTGGCGTTCGTCGTGTAAAAGAAATCGTTCGCCGCGCGCACCGCCTGCGTCAGCCCCAGCATGATGCTGCCGCGGCTGGCGGCGTACTCGCGCCGCGCCGTCTCGACCAGTTCGCGCGCGAGCGCGTCGCGCCCTTCCACCTCGCCGGTCACTTCGGTTACGACGTACAGACTGCCGCGGCTGGGCGCGCCGTCGAAGAGGGTGCGTTCGTCAAACTGCGCTACGCTGTCCGGCGATTCCTGCCACGCGCCGTCGACGATGCTGAGTTGGGCGATGGCGACTTCGGATTTCACGGTTGCAATTATACACCGTGCATCACAGAATGTAAATTAACTCTTGTCGCCGCGCGGGTTTCGCGCTATAATCTGACCGAAGGAGGCGCGCAATGACAGACAATATTTTCTGGCTGGGACACGACAGTTTTCGATTGAAAGGCGAAAAGGTCGTCTACGTCGATCCGTGGAAACTTGCGTCGGGCGCGGAAAAGGCGGACGTCATCCTGGTGACGCACGAGCACTACGATCATTATTCGGAGGACGACATTGCGAAAATCTCGCGCGCTGATACGGTTGTCGTCGCGCCGGCGTCGGTCGCGGCGAAACGCGCCGGCAAAACGACGGTCGTTAAACCGGGCGACAAGGTGAGCGTCGCCGGCATCGCCATCGAGGCAGTGCCCGCCTACAACACCAATAAGAAATTTCATCCGCAGAGCGCGGGGCACGTCGGCTACATCGTGACGTTGAACGGCAAGCGCATCTATCATTCCGGCGACACCGACCTGATTCCCGAAATGACGCGCATCAAAGCCGACATCGCGCTGCTGCCGGTGAGTGGGACGTACGTGATGACAGCGGTAGAGGCGGCGGAGGCAGCGAACACGATCCAGCCCGCGCTCGCAATTCCGATGCACTATGGCGACCCGGAGGTCGTGGGGTCGCGCAGTGACGCGGAAGAGTTCAAACGCCGCGCGCGCGTGCCGGTCGAGATTCTGGAAAAATCTAAAAATTGAGATGCGCCCGGCGCACTTGGAGGAAACCATGTCGATGATGACAGCCACCGCCAGCGCACGCCCCCATCCTCTGCGCGCGTGGGATTACC
>DAIDTM010000470.1 GCA_027457205.1 Anaerolineae bacterium
CGCCCACACCCACGCGTATTGCGGCTTGGCGTAGCCGGCGAAAAAGCCAAAAACCAAAAGCAGCAGCACGGTGTATTGCACGTCGCTCCGCAAATCGGTCAGCCCAATGACGATGCCGAGAAACGCGGTGAGCAGTGGCAGCCAGAGATTGGGCTTGAGCCAGAGCAGGATCGCCGCGACAGGCAGAAAGAGCACGAGCGAATTGAAAACGATCATCGTGAACAAGAGTTGGCTGGACATTATAGACTCCCCTATTTCTTCCCGTGCAACAATTCTTTTGCCCGGCTCAATCGAATGTTTTTCTCACCGGTCATCGTATCTGCAACGCGTTCAACCTGCTCGCCGGTCGCGCCGGCAGCAATCGCCACTTGGCGCGCGTGCAGCGCCATGTGTCCCTGCTGAATGCCTTCGCTCGCTAGCGCACGCAACGCGCCGAGATTCTGCGCGAGTCCGACCGCCGCCATTACTCCCGCCAGTTCCATCGCGCTCGTGACGCCCAGGATCTTGAGCGCGATCTGCGCGACCGGGTGCGCTGTGGTCGTCCCGCCGACGATACCGACGGCAAGCGGCAGCTCGATCGATCCGATCAGGTCGCCATTGGCGTCACGGTCCCACGTCGTCAGCGCGCGGTACCGCCCATCACGCGCGGCGTACGCGTGCGCGCCGGCTTCCACGCCGCGCCAATCGTTTGCCGTCGCCAGCGCCACCGCGTCGATGCCATTCAGCGCGCCCTTGTTGTGCGTCGCCGCGCGGTACGGATCGACTTCCGCCAGCGCCTGCGCGGCGACGACATTGCGAATGATGTCGTCGCCCAACGCATCGCGCTGAACGCGGCAACGCGCACGCGCGAGGCGTTTATCGGCTAGATTCGACAAAATCCGCAGGACGACGCGTCCGCCGGTGATTTGCTCGATCAGCGGCGCGACGGCTTCGCAAATCGTGTTGACCGCGTTTGCGCCCATTGCATCGCGCGTGTCGATCATCAAATGGACGACGATCATCGGTCCGACGCGTGTCTCGTCGATGCGGCGCAGTTCCATCGATTGCATTCCGCCGCCGCGCTGGCTGAGTGTGGATGCGGAATTGGCAAGTGCGAAAATGTCGTCGCGCGCGGCGGCGAGTCGCTCCATCGCCGCGTCCACATCTGACGCGTCCACCACCTGAATTTGACCGATCATCATCGGCGGATCAGCGTCGGCGGTAAATCCGCCTGCGCCGCGCACAAGGTTGGCGGCGTGGCTGCACCCGGCAATGACCGATGGTTCTTCAATTGCCATCGGAATGAGATAATCGCGGTGGTTGATTTGAAAATTTGCGGCGATTCCGAGCGGCAATCCGTACATCCCGACGACGTTTTCGACGAGTCGGTTCGCCAAATCGAGCGATAGACCGCCGTGGGTGAGCGCATCGACTTGATTTTCTGTCAAGTTGCAGCGGTCACGGATGATTGCCTGACGTTCGGCAACACTTTGGCGATACAAGCCCGAAAGGCGGGAAGACGCGCCCAAAATCGATTCTCCTCTGCTAATTACCACTCGATTATACTC
>DAIDTM010000471.1 GCA_027457205.1 Anaerolineae bacterium
CTACTGAGGTGGTTGGGTGGTTGGGTGGTTGGGTGGGTTGGCGGCACGAACGACCCAACTACCCAACACCCCAACCACCTAATGGAGGGTTTATGGCACGCGGCACAATAAAAATCGACGAGAATCGCTGCAAGGGGTGCGAACTGTGCACGAGCGTTTGCCCCAAGGATTTGATCCACATGGCGGAATATTTCAGCGCGCGCGGCTATCGCCCGGCGATGCTGGTGGATCCCGATGGACAGTGCACCGGCTGTTTGCTCTGCTCGACGATTTGCCCGGACGTGGCGATTACGGTGTATCGAGAACTGCCGGCGAAGGCAAAGGCAGTGATGGCGTAAAACGTGAAACGTGAACGATGTCACGCCTCACGTCTCACGTTCTTATCCAAATGCAAAGACGCATGGAGAAGCTATGACCAGAGAACTGTGGAAAGGCAATGAAGCCATCGCGGAATCCGCGCTGCGGGCGGGACTGGAAGCGTACTTTGGCTATCCCATCACGCCGCAGACCGAACTGCTAGAGTACCTGGCGCGGAAGATGCCAGAAATGAAGCGCGTGTTCATCCAAGCCGAAAGCGAAGTCGCCGCGATCAATATGGTCTACGGCGCGGCAGCCGGCGGCGCGCGCGTGATGAGTTCATCGTCCAGCCCGGGCGTCTCGCTGATGCAGGAGGGCTTGTCGTACATCGCCGCATCCGAAGTACCGGTGGTGCTGGTCGATATTATGCGCGGCGGACCGGGCTTGGGCAACATCGCGCCAACGCAAGCTGATTATTTTCAGTTGACCAAGGGCGGCGGGCACGGCGACTATCATCCCATCGTGCTGGCGCCGGCGACGGTGCAGGAAGCTGCCGACCTGACGTACGAGGCGTTCGATCTCGCGGAGAAATATCGCTGCATCGTGATCGTCGCGGCGGACGGCAACATTGGGCAGATGATGGAGCCGGCGGAACTGCCCGCGCCGCGCCAGATCGACAAACGCGATCGCGGCTGGGAACTTACCGGCGCGGTCGGACGCGAGCGGCGCATCATCACGTCGCTGTATATGCAGCCGGAAGACTTGGAGCAAGTCAACGTCCGCCTGCAGGGTAAGCAGAAGCAAATCGAGCAGAACGAGGTACGCTATCAGGAATACCTGCTGGACGATGCGGAATACGCGGTCATCGCGTTCGGCACTGCCGCGCGCGTCGCGCTGACGGCGGTAAAGTGGGCGCGCGCCAAAGGCATCCGCGTCGGCTTGTTCCGACCAATCAGTCTCTTCCCCTTTCCGTACGCGCGGGTCGCAGAATTATCGAAGAAGGTACGCGCGCTGCTCGTCGTTGAAATGAACGCGGGGCAGATGCTGGAGGATGTGCGCCTCGCCGCGCGCGACGCGCTGCCGATTTCATTTTTCGGCAAGATGGGCGGAACGGTGCCGTTTCCGGATGACGTGCTGCCGGAGATTGAAAAGATGGTTGGGTAGTTGGGTGGTTGGGTCGTTAGGTCGTTGGGTTGTTGGGTTGCTAACCACCGAACCACCCAACCACCGAATTTGTTGGAGGCATGATGCTCGCAAAAAATATGCAGGTCGTCTACAAGATGCCCGACGCGCTCACCGATGTGGTGACGCACTATTGCCCCGGCTGCACGCACGGCGTTATTCACCGGCTGATTGGCGAAGTGATTGACGAGTTGGGCATACGCGAAAAGACGATTGGCGTCGCGCCGGTAGGCTGCTCCGTGTTTGCCTACAACTATTTCGACACCGATTTTGCCGAAGCCGCGCACGGGCGCGCGCCGGCGATGGCAACCGGCTTGAAGCGCGTGCACCCCGACCGCGTCGTCTTCACCTATCATGGCGACGGCGACCTCGCGGCGATTGGCACGGCAGAGATCATCCACGCGGCGGCGCGCGGCGAGAACATTACCGTGTTTTTCGTCAACAACGCAGTCTATGGAATGACCGGCGGGCAGATGGCGCCGACGACGCTGCCGGGAATGACGACGACTTCGTCGCCGCGCGGGCGCGACGTGGAGCTGCAGGGCTTTCCGCTCCACATGGCGGAGATGCTGGCGCAGATGCCGGGCGCATCGTACATCGTGCGGCGTTCGGTGCACGATCCCGGACACATCAACCAGACGCGCAAGGCGATCAAAGCCGCGCTGAAGGTGCAGCTCAACCAAGCCGGCTTTTCGCTCGTCGAGATTCTGTCCAACTGTCCGACGAACTGGGGTATGTCGGCGATGGAATCGATGAACTTTTTGAAAGAGCAGATGGTTCCGTTCTACCCCTTGGGCGATTATAGGATCGCAGACGCGGTTAAGAGTCTAATCGTCAAATAGTCGTCTAGTCGCGTAGTCAATGCGTGTGGCAGATCGACTACCGGACTAGCCGACTAGGTGACTAGCTGACGAGTGAGGATTTATGCAACACGAAATCATCATTTCTGGTTTTGGCGGGCAGGGCGCGCTGTTTGCCGGGCAGTTGCTGGCGTATGCCGGACTCGCGGAAGGGCGGCACGTGACGTGGATTCCATCGTACGGTCCTGAGATGCGCGGCGGCACGGCGAACTGCACGGTCATCATTTCGGACGAAGAAATCGGCTCGCCGTTGGTGCGCCGACCGACCGCCGCGATTGTCCTGAATCCGCCGTCGTTTGATCGATACGAACCGCTGATGCAGAAAGGCGGTGTGCTGCTGAGTAACGCGTCGCTCATCGCGGCGACATCGAAACGGAGCGATATTCGCGCGCTGCCAATCAAGGCGAACGAGATTGCCGCCGAGTTGGGCGCGGCGCAGATGGCGAACGTCGTCCTGGTCGGCTCGCTCGTCGCCATCACCGACGTCGTCCGACTGGAGACGCTCGACGCGGTGCTGGAGGAGCACGTCAGCGCGCGGCATCGCGACAAGCTCGAGCTGAACAAGCAGGCGCTGCGGCGCGGCGCGGCGATTGCCCAGTAATTTGACCGCATTTTGACCCGCAGTACACGCGGTTTGGACTTGGTGAAAATATACTAGAGCCGCTTGGGCATAGGGCAGGCATGTTTGCCGGGAAGGCATTCCATTGGAAACGATTTTGTGCCGGGCGAACTATACGCGATGCCCACTTTGTGGTCAGTGGTTCGATCCACGGCAAACGATCTGCGGCGCCGCATGCGAGACGCTGGGTCGTTGTATCGTCACCGGCTGTCCAAGATGCCACGCCGTTGTAGCGCCGACGATGCGCCGGGCGAGCCGATTGCCGCCGCCGTCAAGAACATCTTTACTCAAGACCGGGCTTGTTCCCGCACGACGCGGAGTAGGAGGAACAACGCGAATGGGAGTGCGAAGACATCTCGTCAAAGATTGGATGACTCCTGATCCGATAACGATAGACCCGCAGACCACCTTGCCGGAATCGGCGCGTCTGATGAAAGAGTGCAAAATTCGCCGCTTGCCGGTCGTTGAAAATGGGCGACTGGTCGGCATTGTTACTCTGGGCGACATTCGCGAGGCGTCGCCGTCCAACGCGACCTCGCTCAGCATCTACGAGCTGAATTATCTGCTCTCGCGCTTGACGGTGGGCGAGATCATGACGCGCGATCCGATTTCGATCGCGCCGGACACGTCGATCGAGGCGGCGGCGCGACTGATGCTGGAACACAAGATCGGCGGACTGCCGGTTATCGACGGCAACAAAGTCGTCGGCATCATCACCGAGTCGGACATTTTCCGATTGTTGGTGACTGAAGGCGAAGTTCGCCCGACGTTTGCATGAGACCAACCGGGGCAGGGACAATTCACTGCCCTCGTTTTGAATCTTGATGTGCTCTCTGACGGAGGAGAGAGATAAATGGCAAAACAGCCCGATCGTGTTGGCGACATCGATATCAACCGCAAAGAACGTTTGAGCATTCCCCGGCAGTCCGTCCCCAAGCAAAAGCCAGCTGTGCGCGTCTATAATTTCGACGAAGTCTATCTTGGCTTTGACGAGGAGCACGCCAAGATCGAGGCATCGCGTTGTTTGCAATGTCCCAATCTTTCCGGCTGCGCCGGCGCGTGCCCGCTGCATAACGACATTCCGCGCGCGCTGTGGCACATTTCGCGCGGCGAGTTCCTCGAAGCCGCGGCGGTCTATCGCGAGACGAGCAACTTGCCGGAAGTGTGCGGGCGTGTCTGCCCGCAGGAAAAGTTGTGCCAGGGTTCCTGCGTCGTCGGCAAGAAGGATGATCCGGTCTATCTCGGCAAGCTGGAAAGTTTTGTGACCGATTACCAGCGGCGCACCATCGGCATTCCCAAGCCGCCGCTCGCGCCGGCGACCGGCAAAAAGGTCGCGGTGATCGGATCGGGTCCGGCGGGGCTTGCGGTCGCCGAGGAATTGACGAAGAAGGGACACGCGGTCACCGTTTTCGAATCGCTGCCGGTGGCTGGCGGTGTGATGGTCTACGGCATTCCCAGCTTCAAGTTGTCGAAACGCGTCTTGGAAGATAAAATCAAATCGCTTGAACAGATCGGCATTCAGTTTGCCTGCAATACCACCGTCGGCAAAGACGTGACCATCGATGGCTTGAAGCAGGAAGGTTATCAAGCATTCTTCCTCGGCACCGGCGCGTGGGTTCCGACGAAACTCAACACGCCCGGCGAAGACCTCAAGGGCGTCTATATGGCGACCGAGTATCTCATTCGCGGCAACTTGCCGCCGGAGAAACTGCCGTCCGATATGCAGACCAAGCCCGAAGTCGGCAAGCACATTGCGGTCATCGGCGGCGGTGACACCGCGATGGACTGCGTGCGTACCTCGCGTCGATTGCAAATCCAAGCCGGCATTGCCGACGGCACGGTGATCGATTACTATCGCCGCAGCGAGAAGG
>DAIDTM010000472.1 GCA_027457205.1 Anaerolineae bacterium
CGCAAAAGCCCAGTTCGCCAATTGATCGGCGGCAGGCGGATTGAACGGCTGGCTCACGAACACCAGCGCGAAGAGCAACAAGCCGGCGACGACGAAGGGCGCATGCGGCGTCGAATCCAGATACGCCGCCAATCGGGAGGAGCGGGATGCAGCAGACCGGACAAGGAATCGCCAGACCAAGCCATCGAGCAAAATCGAGAGCGCGTAAAACAAGACCAACCCGCGCGCGGAAAATTGCGGCGTTGCCCAGAGCGTCGGTACAAGGAACAAGACGAATGCGGTTGTGGTCGCCCATAGTGAGCGCCGTGCGATACTTGAGGGATCGGTTGGCTGGGCGAGCGACGCGCGAAAAGATGGAAGCGCACAGAGCGCAAACGCAACACCGGCAAACAAATACTCGGCGAGAAATGGAAAAACATTCGGCGGCAATGAGCCAACGCCGGACGCATCAAGCGATTGGGCGATGAAAAGCGCAAGCACACCCACGACAAAACCGAGGGGGACCGCAAGCCGGGAATGCCGGTCCAAATCAAGTTTCGTCATACCGTTGTCCTGGCGCGACGGCTCTTGCGCCATCGTCTGAACCACGTCACGCCCAGAAAGAACACGCCGCCCAGAAATGTGCCAATCGAAACGATCAGCCCACCTTCGTACAACCGCTGCGGCACAAACTCGATGACGACATCGTAGCTGCCGGTCTGGTCAACGCGCCAACTATTGGCGTAGCCATTGACGAGAAAATGCTCCGACAAGGTCTGCCGAGTTCCACCATCGAACAACGCGCTGAGCAACGCCGACTGCTCGTACCAACGCTGCGGATGGAAGAACGAAGACTGCGAATCGGGCGATAGGCTGCTCGTCGCCGGTTCGATGTAGGCGGTCCAGCCCGCGTGAAAGTTTTCGCTGAACACTAGGAAATATGGCGCGCGCGCGTTCGTCACGTGGACGCGGTACCGCGTGGGGTTGATGCTCTCGAATGAAATCGTCGGCGCGACGGGCGTGGACGGCGCGGCGGCTGGCTCGACTTCGATGGATTCAACCGCGTACGGGCTGTTGGAGTTGGAATAAGCGGCGGACACCTGATGCTTGCCTTCTGACAGGGTGAGGGTATCGGTGGTGTAGCGAAGGGGATCCGCGTACGCCGGAGTCTCCGTCACCGCGACGGGTTTGCCATCGACGAGCAACGTGGGCGGCTGCGGTCCGGCTTGATCGGTTGAAGCCGGACGCCATTGCGCGCCGATGAGTCCTAGCGTGAGGACGGTCGGTCGCAACTCCTGGCTGGCTCGCAATGGATGCACCGTAAAATCGACGCGGGTCGCCGTCCAATCGCGCGCGCTCGCCGGCGGCGCAGATTGCAGGAGTTGGTCACGTACGTCCAGCGTGATCGTTCCGTTGGAAAACGGCTGGAGCAATTGCGCGCCGGCGGGAATCGTACTCGTCACGCCTGCCGGACTCTGCACGGTCAATCGCATTTCGGCATAGAGCGTCGCGGGTCCGTCGGACTGGTACCGGACCAAGACCGGAAAACGTTGCGCGTCCAAGTTTTCCAACGAACGCGAAAGCGAAGCGGTCTTTTCGAGCGACAGGTCTTTGGGCAATTGCCAGACCCAGCCGGGCTTGGTCTCCGACGGTTGTTGGTAAAAACCCAAATCTTTGAGACCGTAGGTATAAAGACGCGCGGGAACATCCACCTTCTGCCAATCCGGGTGTGGCGCCATCTGAAAGCGCACGCTTAGATCGATCACCCGGTAGGATGGCTTGTCCGGAAATTCCTGGCGCACGAGTTGAAGGACATTTAGCGCGTCCGTCTTGAAATCAGCGTGAGTGAGCGGCGGACTGGTCCAACTCGAATCGGCGACGCCATCGCCGGTCAAGTCCAAACTCAACTGCACGACCACCGCCTGGATCGCAGGGTCTTCCGCCCGGGACGTGAGGCGCAGATACGGAAAATCCGTCAGGTTCAGCGACTCGACGGCTGGCGTCATTTGGACATATCCGTTCGGCAGCGACGATTGATCCAAGTACGCGGAGACTTGGAGCGAATTTGAATCAGCTGCCAACGAGTCGTTGTACGGTAGGTTACTGCTCCAGACTATCGTTGAACTGGTCGCGGGCTTGTCAAAGATCGCCGTGGACACGTCGCCGGCGCGCGGCGGAGCGAATTGAAATGGCGCGGCTTGCGCCCGGATGACGTAACTCTGTTCGCGCGGCGCGGAAAAAGTGGCTGCCGCCTCCGCAGGCGGAGAAAAATGGAAAAGGAAACTCGAGTTGCTGTCCGTGGCTGGCGTTGGAGTCTGCGCGCTTGGATCGACGGTGACGGTACGGTCGGTCAAACGCGCGAGGCGCTGCAGGTCTGCCGGCGACTGCTGTGCGCTAAAGAAAATGGCGGGCTGCCGATTGAAGAAGGAAGAATCGGCTAACATCGGCAGCGTATCGCTGTCTCCCGGTACCAGCGTCGATTGGGACGCGGCGTAGATGCGCGGCAAATAAGCATCGTTGCGAAAGACAAGAGTTCCAGTGAACGGAACCGTCAGGGGCGCAAGGTCTTTCTGCGTCGCCAGAATTTGATCGACGAAACGCGCGTGCGCCGAGTTGTCCGCCGGCGGTTGCGGAGGGAAAACACCCAGAGAGGGATTGACGAATCGGGCGCGCGGGTAGATGACATATTTGACCGCTGCCAGCCCGAGCAACTTGCCGGCAATCGAGCCGGGTATATCGGTGCGAAAGTCAGACGCATTTCGCCAGACTTCTGGGTTGAAGTAGGGGAAAAAGAATTCGGGATGCGGTGACAGTCCGCCAGTCCACTGATAACCCGAATCGTAATTCTCGGGATAGAAGATCCACGGCGGCGGGATGTAAGTGAGACGAAAATTTCCTGGATCGTTTTTCAAATAGTCATACAGGCGCTGGTCCGAAACGCTGGGCTGGTAGGATTTCAAAGAGAGAGTGTCTTGAGGATCGACCAACGTGCTGCCAGCGAGAAAAGGGGAAACGTAAATCAAGCCCGCCAGCACAGCCAACGCGGTGGCGGTGTAGCGGATGCGCCCACGCATTGATTCGACCACGCGCTGCAGCAAAGCCGGCGCAAGTGCGGAATACGCAAGCAGCACCAAGGGCAAGCCGCGAACGGCATTTCCAAACTCTGCCCACACCGGGAATGCGTGCAGCATCAGCCACTCGTAGATCACGCCGCCAGTGACGACATTCGTCCCGGACACCAGTGTCGCGCTGAGCAAACCCGCCAGCGCGAGGACGACCCCAACCTCCTTCGGCTTGGACCGATCCAGCAAAATCCCAAAGGCGGCGATCGGCACGAGGAAACTGATCAGGAGCCAGAGCGCGGCAAGCGCATCGGGGACTGGATAATCAAACTCGGTGTCAAATCCCCAGACCGCATTCTGCCGCAGCGACTCTTGCATCGATTGGATGGTGCTTTGAAAAAGGTCTTGGCGCTGACTGATCACCGTCGAGGCGTTCACCTGGTCAGGGTTCTCGGTGAACGAGCCGCTGTGATAGATCGTGCCGCTGGAAAGATAGCCCGCGCCCATCGGCACAGCCCAGTACAGATTGAGCAGCGCGAAGATCGCCAAGATCATGACCGCGCTGGACAGCGTCGCGATCCAATGACGAGTTCTCAGCAAGGCGAAAAAGATGACGATGCCCACGACGGCAAGAGCCAGCACCATCAGACTGGGGTGAATGCCTTGCAGACCCAAGAGCAAGCCGGCGGCAACTATCTCGCGCAGAGGCAGGCGACCTTCGGCGCAACCTTGCATCGTGCGGAAAAGGTAAAGCAGCAAGAGAGGCAGCAGCGCGTAGGGCAACAGGAGAGTGTGCCCAGCCATTATCCGGCTGTAAACCACCGGCGAGAACATGTAGAGGACGCCTGCCGCCGTGCTCCACTGAGAATTCAGTCCTAGTACCTCGCGGGCGAACCGGCGCATACTGACGGCGGCAATAAACATCAGCAGGACGATGAAAGTTTTGGAGAACACTTCACCGCCAAAGACGGAGAATGGCAGAGCGAGAAAAGAGAACCAACCATCTGGGCGGAACGGAGAATAATAGCCCGCCCGCAGCTGATAATCCCAGACATAAAAGTTATGAGTGAGACGCCCCCAAATCTGTGCGGCGAACGCGGAGACCTCCCAATCCCAAGAGTGACCCAGCGTCCCCGGGAGGGTGAGGACATCTCGGAGGGAGAAAACGATCAGTGCGAGGAACAGCAAATGAGACCCACCGCGCCGGAGCGCGGTCTTGAGAAAATGGATCATCCGGTTCTACCGCGCGGCGTCCAATGCCAGAGTTTGCGACAGCGCCTCGCCGAATATCCGATGCCACGAAAACCGTGCGGCAAATTGAATCGCGTTGGCGCGATATCGCTCGTAGAGTTCATCTTGGGTCAGCAGCGTGACGATTGCCTCGGTCAATTCCGAATCATCGTGGTCGATGGCAAAGCCCGCGTCCGCTTGGTGAATGACCTGGGCAACGGGCGGCACGTTGGTAATGACGACAGGCAGCCCAGCCGCCAGATACAACTTGACCTTGCCTGGATCGGCGTAATACTTGAAGCTGGTCGCGTCCGCCGCGTACGGCGCGACACCCACTGCGCAATGAGCAAGCATCTGCTCGACCTCAATGTCGTCGACGATAAAGCCAGAAAACTGGACGCTAGATGCAATGCCTAATCGATTGGCTTGTTGTTTTAACGCGTCCTCTTGCGCCCCGCCTCCAATGACGATCAAGCGAGCATCCGGGACGCGGGCGCGAACGGCGCGCCAGTTCTCCAGCAGCCAGTCGACTCCCTGTTCGGGCGCGAGGTCTCCGAGAAACGCCACGTCGTGGCGATAAATCTGCGCGACTGGCAGCCGCCCGATTCGCTCAAAATTGCAACCTAACGGAACGACGAGACTCGGCGCGCATCCGTCTAACGCAAGCCACTTGGCGCGCCTTGCCTCCATCATCGCCGCCGAGACATTCCAGATGTAGTTCGCGTGATCACAACAAAACTTGTCGATCCAATGATAGATGTGATTCAGCGCGCGGTTTTCAAACCGCTGCGGCACGTAATCGATCGTGTAAAACACGACCGTCTTGACCCAGCCCATCCTACGCAAAAGCAGTCCGGCAAACGCATTCAGATTGTCCACTCCGATGAACAGGTCGATGCGCGTGCGGGCGCGCAGAAAAAAGTAAATGGTGAAGAGAATGTCCAAAAGATAGAAAACGATCGCTGGACCACGCGGCGCGGGCGTTTTGAATTCCCGGACGCGTTCGCCCTGATCGAACACGCGCATGACGCTGTTCAGCGGCATACGCGCTTGCGGAAAAGGATGCACGATGTAGAGCACGCGCGCGCTCCGGAGATTTAGGTAATCGAGGAGTTCCTGTTCTAGTCCGCCGGCAACGGTGTAGGCGTGTTTAGCGATAGCGACGCGCAGGTCTGTCCAGTCGGAGCGTTCGATCATTTTTACTGACGCCACTTCATTCGATCTGCCGGCTTGGCGATGAACAAACCGCGCAGGGTACCGTAGCCATAAAGCACAAGCGTAATCCAGCAAATCACCGGATGAAAGAACCATGCCGCGTCGCGCCGTTTCCGGAAACCGCACAGACTCTGAACCAAGAGCGGGAAGATGACGACGGAATAGAGAATGAATTTTGCCAGTCGCGCTCGGCTCATACTTTTCCAGGGATACTTGCGCAACCCGGACTGGCTGTAGAAATTATAATCCTCTACGCGACGCAATTGTTTCCGAATAAAAGTCCCCAAGCGGTCGGAAAAGACGTGGACGATTCCAATTTTCACTTTGGCAAATTTGGATTTGCCTTGCTGCAACAGCTCGTAGACGACGTCAATATCGAAAAAGTAATCCTGAACTGAGCAACTGGCTAAAGCGGCGCGTCGAACCAGGAAGCCGTTTGCTCCAATGGTGGGTGGTCTCGCTCTGTCCAGTGTCACTTTGAGAAAGCCGCCGCGGTCTTCTGTCACCACGGGCATCTCGGTCCATTTGCCGGTCAGGAGACTGTAGCGATCATAGTTGCCGAGGAACAAACAGAGCGGATCGTTCATGCCCATCAACGCCGCGTAGCGGGAGATGTATCCGTCCTCACGGCGATACGTAAACTCGATTGGTTCCGTTACAACAATCTCCGCGTCGTCAAACGGCTCGATCATCCGCCTCAGCCAGTCCGTCTGCGGCAAGACATTGTCGGAATCGATCAAGGCGACGATCTCCCCACCGGCGTGCTGGAGCGCGATGGCTTTACCGGCTTCGCCCGTCTTGAGTGTATTCGAGTAGATTTTGTCGGTGTAACGCCGGGCAATCTCCAGAGTGCGATCCGTTGAGCCGGCATCGGCAATGATGATTTCCACCAAATCGCTTGGATAATCTTGATTGGCAATGGACTCTAAGCAAAATGTTAAGAGTCGCTCGGCGTTCAGTGTGGGAATAAGAATCGATACGGATTTCATTCAGCGCTGTCGGCTGTGGTCCGCCGTCTCACGAAATCAGGTAGGTCAACTGTCCTTCTCAACCAGGATGAACCCACGAATCTTTGACAGTTCGCAGGTTAAATGCGATAATTGCGATCACGCGAATGGACAGGAGATTATGAACTCGACCCGCCTACGTGCGTTTATTCTTTTTGTAATTGCCCTGGCAGTTTATACTGCGCCTCAGACGTTCAACGCACTGGTAACTCCATTCTTTCACGTCATCCCCGCCCAAGACGTGGTCTCTGCCTCGCTCGTGCCGGTCAGTCTGCTGACGCGCGGCAATCTCTACCTCGACCAGTATCGCGTCTTCATCAAGAACAACTATCCCCAGCCGTACTTTGTCGCGGAGGTTCGTAATCACCTCGTCTCGCGCTACCCGATTGCCGCCGGCATGCTCGCGCTGCCGTTTATGGGCTGGGGACTGGGCTCCGGCTGGATCGCGCGAACCGTTTACGTCTTCGACGTTGCCAAATTCGCGGCGACGGTCATCGCCGCGCTGACCGTCGTCGCGTTTTTCTTTTGCGCGCGCGAACTCACCGATCTGTCAACGACCACCTGGGCTACGGTCGCGTTTGCGTTTGGCACCAGCGTCTGGTCGACCGCGTCGCAAGGATTGTGG